>JACRKQ010000032.1 GCA_016219705.1 Candidatus Saganbacteria bacterium
ATGGCCGCCGCCTGATTTAATTTTATTCGGCTGATATCAGTCTCATCAATTTGCGCCTGGACGATCAAGTGATCGGCCATGACCATGACCGCATCATTTAAATTCACAAATTGACCCGGCTCGATGTTGCGCTTGATGATAAAACCGTCAAGCGGTGCGACGATCGGCGCCGGCCTGTAAACATCCTGCCAATACTTTAGCTCTTCCACCCCTTTAGCCCGCGCCGCATCAAGGAGAGCGGCCCGATCACTGGAACTCATCCAGGCCAGCACTTTTCCCTTGGCCGCCTTCTCGCCTTCTTTGACTAAAACATCCTCAATGCGGCCGGAGACCGGCGGTTTGATTTCCAGGCGGCTGCGCGGGATAACAGCGCCTGACGTCGGTAAAACGGCGCTTAAGCTGCCGCGAGTAACCTTAGCGATTTCGAGGGGCTTCTCCTTACTGCCAGCACACGCTGTCAAAGTCAACGCCAAGACTCCCAATAATATCAAATGACAAATTTCAAATAAATCTTTAAATGACTAAACGGAAAAACATTTGGGCTTTGGATTTTTCTCGATTTATTTAGATTTTGATTTTTGGATTTTGTCATTTTACCCTCCCTCCATATGATTTTAGCCAGTCGGCTTCAGCCGCCAGGACCGCGCGCTGGCTGCTAAGCAGTCCGGTTTGGTCGCTAATGTACTGGGTTTGGAGCCTGTCCCATTCATCATAGGTTATCAGACCGTTCAGATATTTTGCCGCGGCGATCTTGGCCCGTTCGACCGATGAATTGAGATAATTTTTCTGGACCTGATAAACTTCGACCGCATTTTTAAATCCTTCATAAGCTGACTTGATATCATAATAAAGTTCTTTTTGTTTTTTGGCAAAATCCTCCCGAGCTTTATCCAAAAACAAACCATAGATCGCCCGGTCAGCAAAGTTGCCGCCGCCGGGGAAAATAGGCAAAGAGACATTTAGAGAGAGCTTTACTGGCAGACGTCGGCGGCCAATCGCTCCCGCTCTTCTGGTACGCCCCGGTTAAAATAACCGTCGGCAAAAACTCCCCCAGCGTGTTCTGCTGGGCGATGCTGGCTAGCTCCAGCTGGTCTTTTGCCATAATAAAAGCCGGGGAATTTTTCACCAGCCCGCCAATATCCGGTAGCCCATATTGACCAACCGCTGGTTCGCCTTCAATTGAAGCGACAGTCTCGTTCACCAGTTGGGATAATTTTAGCCTGGCCAATTCAAGCTGGCGCAAAGCCGATGACACCCCCTGGTCTGCATCGGCCGCCTGGGCAACAGTGCGCAAATAATTCCCTTTATCTTCCTTGCCGCTTTCGTAGAAGAGTTTGATCATCCGGGCATTATTATCACGAGATTGTTTGATCGTTTTCCTGACCGCAAGGTTTTGCTGGGCCAGGTAAAGATCAATAAAAGTTAAACGGACCTGGTTGTAATAATCAGCTTCGATATTTACAAGATTGGCTCGGTAAAAATCATAATTGACCGCCGCAGTCCGCACATTAAAATAATTACTGAAACCTTTGAATAGCGCCTGACTGGCAGAGAGGCCGTAACTGTACGATGTGGAATTTCCCAAAGAATTGACCGTATTGCCCCCGGACAGGTTGGCCGAGATTTGCGGCAAGACTTCGCTGTAAGATTTGTAATAGAGCCATTGGTAGGCCTCAAGCTGTTTTTGCGCGCTTTTAATCTCGTTGTTCCTGGCCGCCGCTTGCGCTAAAACATCTTGCCAGGTGGCGGCCAAAAGACAATTGCTCAAAGCCCAGAAAAAGGCTCCAGCTAAAAAAATCTTTGGGAATCGCAGATAATTTATTTTTTATCTGCCCAACAGCAGGAGCAATTCCGCCACATGGGACTGTTCATCAATGATAATATGCCTGATCTCATGCTCCAAAGTTTCAAATTCGTATGGAAAAGATTTTTTATTATCGATAACTTTCTGGTAAATTATCTTGTAGAAATCAATCGCATCTTTTTCGCCTTTTAAATTGACTTCTAAAATGCCCGGGGTCTCCGCCGCCCGATGGGTCGCGGCTAGTCCCATAGATGGTTCTCCAAATAAATAATCGCCGATCAAATTCCGGAATATCCCTTCATGTTTGGCCTCATCTCCAGCAATCTCTCTTAACCTGGCGATAATCGGCTCGGCCTCAATCCCTTTCACCAATTCCGCATGGGCCAAGTATTGGATCCGCGCCGCGTGCTCCAGTTCCAAACCTTTATTAAGCATCCCGATCAATTCTGTTTTAATATCAGCCATAAAAAACCTCCTTATTCAACGTTGATACGTTAAAATATTAATATGTTAAAAAGCCAGACCTTTTAACTTTTCAACTTTTTAACATTTGTTATTTTTCTCCCCTGCGACCCTCCTACATCGCTCTTAATTTCGCAATTCTCTCTTCAACCGGCGGATGGGTCAGGAACAAGCCGGCAAACCAGTTGCGGGAAGAACCCTCATGCCCCTTGAGCGGGTTGACAATATACATGTGGGCTGTCGCTTTATTAGCGACTTCCAGCGGCTCCCTGTCAGCCGAAATTTTTTCCAACGCTCGGGCCAACCCCTCCGGATAACGGGTAAGCAAAACGCCGTTAGCATCGGCTAGAAATTCCCTTTTCCGGGAAATCGCCAACTTGATGACCTGGGCAATCAGCGGCGCCAGTATTGCTAACAACATGGCCACGGCAAACAAAATTAATCGTATCTGCCCTCCTCCCTCACGCTCATTCCTATCCCTTCCCCCGCCCCACCACGTCCAGCGGAAAAAAAAATCAGAAAGAAGAACAACCGTCCCCGCCATTATAGCAACAATTGTCATCAAACGTATATCGTAATTGCCAATGTGGGAAAGCTCATGGGCGATCACCCCTTCTAATTCCGATTTTTCTAGTTTATCCAGCAAGCCGGTGGTCACCGCCACGACCGCATGCCGGGGATCCCGTCCCGTCGCGAAAGCATTGGGAGCAGAATCATCGATGATATAGACTTTGGGCGAAGGCAGGCCGGCAGCGATGCATAAATTATCCACGATATTGTAAAGCTGGGGGTTATCTGATTTTTGGATCTCTTTGGCCCCGGAGATAGCCAGGACCATCTTGTCGCTGAAATAATAACTGGTCAGGGCGGAAACGGAAGCGAAGGCCAGGGCAACGAATAAGAAATTATACGGATCGCGCTGGGTCAAGCCTAGCACCCAACCGAATAAGGCGATAAAGAGAATAAAGCCCGTCATGAAGACGGACGTCCGCCATTTATTGGCTGATATCTGATTGTAGATTGTCATCCAACGCTAAAACTGAACTTTCGGAGTTTCCCGGGCGGCCGCTTCGGCCTCAAACATTTGCCGCAGCTTGAAAGCAAAAGGTCCGGCAATTAAGTTGGCCGGGAAAGTCTGAATCTTGATATTGAGATCGCGGACATTGCCATTATAAAAACGACGAGAATATTGAACTTTATCCTCGGTATCGGTCAAATCTTTTTGGAGTTGGAGGAAGTTTTCATTCGCTTTAAGCTGCGGATAATTTTCGGCCACCGCGAAAAGGGACTTCAGCGTTTGCGACAGCATATTTTCCGCCTGGGCCTTATCGGCTAATCCTGTCGCCCCCATTGCCGCCGCCCGCGCTTTAGTCACATTTTCAAAAATCTCCTTTTCATGAGTCGCATAGCCTTTGACTGTGCTGACCAGGTTAGGGATTAAATCGTAGCGTCTTTTTAACTGGACCTCGATATCCGCCCAGGCTTCTTCGACCCGGGTGCGCAAAATTATCAATCCATTATAAGTTGCCATCACCCACAGCAGGACCAGAACGACAATCGCCAACAATATCCAGAGAGACATCATAAAAAAAACCTCCTTCTTTTATTCGACCTTAAACTCTGAATCTTTGATCCCCTGATTGACTCTAACATTATTATAATCCATTTCGACGTCCATTTTCCCCATCGGAGTATTGACAACTGATTGGCTCTTAACCGGCACCCAAACACCAGACATTTGCGCGTATTCAATTTTCGTTTCGTTAATCTGTTTCCCTTTAGCATCTAACATAACAATCCTGACCGGCGCCCATTTATCGCTGTCAATGAAAAACTCCATTTTGCCTAAAAATTTGTTTTCTTTTTTGGGCACGCCAGTAACTATATAGGTTTCAAGGTCTCCAGGTTTCAAGGCCTCAAGTTTTCGGACTGAAAAATCGAAAAATTCTTTGGCTTTCTCGAGATTCATTTGGCCTTGGTCCCTCGCTCCCTTGATGCCTTGATCCTTTATCTTTTTCAGATCCTGCACCATCTTCTGCCCTGTCTCCGGATTGCTGATCGCCATTTTATCGCCGTTGGTAATTGTCGTCTGCTTCATAGGAGAGAGCATTTCGATCTTTGACTTATCCTGTCCCTTCGTCCACATCCTGGCTTTTTGGACCATAGTCTGCGGCTGCTTTTTGTTGTCAGTTGGGAGTTGGATGTTGGAAGTTATTTTGGTGGTCGTCTCCGCATACATATCCTGAATCTTCGACTGATTTGCCTGAAGCTTATCAATAATTTCCTGGAGTGATAAATCCTGGGCCAAGAGAGCGGTAGTTAAATGAAATACAAAAACAACGCTAAACAGTCCCGGTAGAAAACTTTTTTTATGTCGAGTAGACATCTAAATTCCCTCCTTTAGGTTTTCTTTGTATTCTCTGTTGCTCCACTCTTTCGATTATTGTGGAGTGCCACACTATTCAACCATGGCGAAGTCATTTGACGCCCCTCACAGAACCGTACTTGCA
>JACRKQ010000002.1 GCA_016219705.1 Candidatus Saganbacteria bacterium
ATACTTATTGCCGGATTCAACATATTCTCCATAAATAATCTGCTTGCGCAAAACCTCGTCGGACACCGCTTCCGTCTGCTCAACTTCCCGCTTATCAAGAAAAGCGTTGTCATACATGGTCCCCCTTTGGACGTAGAAATTGCCGTTTTCACCCCAATCGGGAGACTTCATATCCTCCTCGGCCATTTCAATCATCTGCATGTAGTCGTGGCCTTCGGCCTGGACGGTGCCCACAAAATGAAGGACTCCCCTCAAGCTCACCAGCCGCGGCAGGAGGGTAACGTTGGTAAACGTCCACAGCTCCTGAATGTCGGCGCACTCGTCGCCGGAAATAAACGCCAGGGACTTGGCTTTGAAAGCCGATCCCATGTCGTTGTAGGACCGGCCCAAGAGTTTAGAACCGGTATAGAAGGCCAGCTGGGGCATGATCTGGGCGTCGGCCTTGTCGTCAACAATCGCCCAATCCTTCAATTTTGACTGGTTGGTCTTGCCCCACTCGGCCTGTAAAGCTCTGGGAATCAGAACGTGGCCCTCGACAATATCCCGGGCTAATCTCAATACCTCTCTGGACTGCTCATAACCGGGACCGAAATTCAGCGTCTGATAAGTAGTCTCATACCAATCGCGGGGAGAATCTACCAATCCCGCCAGTCCCGGCTTGCAGATACAGTGCCAGATGTGGAGGATGGCCTCGATGGACGATTTGCCCCAGCGGTTGCCGGGACGGAGAATATTAACCTTTTTGGTAGCATTTTTAATCCATTGAACTTGGCCCTCATGGAGAGGCAGGCCGAGAATATGCCGGGCGAAGTAGACCGGATCGGTCCTTATCCGGGTAGAATATGTAATCTCATACTCCGGCGATGGTTTCTGCATTTGACTCCTCCAGCTGTTTTACTTCTTCCTCAACGGCTTCTATTGGTTCAATTGGTCCGGGCCCAACGCCGCCGAACATCTTAGCCACGGCTAAACGCAGCGAGTCTTCCTGAACCTTGACCCGGGAACGTTCTATCAATAACCGCTGGGCTTGAATCACGTCGGGGATGGTAACTTCCTCTGGATGTTGTGTGAGCTTTTTATCGCCAATTTCCAATAACCGCTGGGCGAACTTTTCCATGGTAACGCGGGTCGTAGGGATGCCGGGGTTACCTTCAATAATGACTGGTAGTCGGGATGTCTTATCCATGTGTGCCTCGTGGCGCATGAGTTTTTTCCGGAAGGTATTTTCGAGTGTACAGTTAAACTTGGCCATGTAACGTTCTGAAAGGCGGATTTTCCTTTCGTTATTGCGAAGCGCTTGGTCTATTTCAGATCGATAGGGAGAAGTACAAATATCACAAAGGTACATTGGAATCTTCAATATAGCTGCAAATTATCGAGAAAAGAATTAGATAACTAACACATGGTTGAAGCAAACTCCTAAAATTAGAATAACTTTTCATTAGCAGTTAAACACGACAACTGATAATTAGGACGCTTCCGTCCCGTTGTATGAAGATGTGCAAATAATCGTACGGCGCATGGGGCTATTCCGACGCCTCCGCCTACCCCTCGCCTATAAAATGTAATAAGCTAGACGAGATGTACAATAAAATGTACACCATAGATATAATTGTCGTAAAATGTAGATTGTACGACATAAACTAGGCACTACTCCCCGGAAACCGCCAAAAGTCAACAGCCCTGATACATTGTGATGTACTTTTTTTGAACGTATAATGTACATTAAAATATACACTTCTAAAATCTCGGGTTGACGCCTCGATCGCCGCCGTGTTCTCTCCTAGCCGACTCGCGGCAAACTCGCGCCGCCTTTGCGCCCGGACGTGAACCGCAGGTTCGCCAATACATCAAACTATACCAATTTTGAGATGAGCGCTCTGGGCCCCGTGGCTAAAATTTCAGTCTCCATGCCTAATTGATACATATTTATTACTCATATACAACGCTGATAATGAGTGATATGATGGCTGCAGAATCAAAAAAGAAAGGAGGTGATAACAACAAATGCAATCAAATCAAGAACTAACAAGCAACTGGCAAGGATCGCTCGCCACGGCCGGCATGATCCGCAAGGAGATCGCGGACCGCTGGGGACAAGAAGAAGCCGAGAAGTACGATCCCACCTATAACTGTTTTACGTTTCAGGGTTGGAAGCAGCGCGGTTATATGGTCAAGGGCGGCGAGCACGGGATGAGGTCAATTACCTTCATCGCCCGCGAAGTCGAAGAGGTTGACGAGAAAACCGGAGAGCGGAAAATCAAGGTTTACCGCTCGCTTCGGCCCGTTACCTTATTTTACCAGACGCAAGTCGTCAGAAACTAACTTGCGGG
>JACRKQ010000031.1 GCA_016219705.1 Candidatus Saganbacteria bacterium
TAGACTTTTGATCAGGTCGGGGTTGCGCTTGTCCTGATCGCGAAGCGCGGTGGAAATCCCCCATCAGCTCTACATTTAATCTGGAAATCAAAAGTTCTCTGCAATTTTCCCCCGACTCTGCCGATATATGTTTAGTATGGCATCTATAAGTTGGCATGGCTTAATTATTCACAGTCCTCCTTCAAGTCCGCAATCGAGGAGGCAGGAAAGACACCTCGATCCCATGAAAGCCGTAGCTGACTGGAAAAATCTTGTCACGCTATACAAAAAAGCTAGGTATTCGATATTTTACGCGGAATGGTGGAATAAAAGCAGCTCTTCCATATTATTAAACCTTGAGGAAATCATTGAAAACTATCCTGACAGACCAGCAATATTGCCAAAAGGATCCGTCGCAACCAACTCGCCTTCCACATTGGAACAATACTTTTTTCACCATCTTCCTTTTCTTCCTCCCCGCCCACAAGCTATTCCGGGAAATGGGTTTAGTGTTACCGATAGCATCACTAATAGTTTACGAGATGAGATCAGGACCAAAAAGTTTATGCTGGGGATCAAAGAAGCAGTCGGACAACTTCGATTAAGCAACAGCGGACTCATTCATGTTATTGATGCTGGTTGTGGCACCATCCCGATATTGGGCATCTATGCTGCTCTATTATCGCCTAAAGTGCGAGTCGTCTGCCTTGAGCTTAATCCTCAATCTGTCGCCGTCGCTCAAGCACTTGTAAAAACCCTGGGGCTGGAAGATCAAATTACAGTGATTCATCAAGATGCTACAACCTGCCGGATTTCCGGAGCCCCTATAGATTTATTAATCTCCGAAACGATGAATTCTGGACTCTTTGAAGAACCATTAGTTCCTATAATGACAAATTTACATCAGTATGTACGCCCCGGCGGTTTGGTTTTGCCTTCCAGAGTCGACATTCTGGGAACTCTTTTCCCATACGAAGATGTTCTCGCGTCTTCATTGATCGTCAATATTCAAGGTACCCCAGTTACATATGTTGAACCCAATTGGCAAAGGGTGCTGACCTACCACCCGGGAGATCTATTAACAAGGATACACTTTGCCCTCCCGTCCAGACACCTAAGGCGGGGGAAATATGTTGATCTCATTTCCAGCACCGTCTCGATTGGCTCGCAAACTATCCGCGGGTATGATTCTTCAATCTCCGCGCCAGCCATAGCCTTAAACCACACTAGCAACGATTGGTGGATATTAGATGTCACAGAGCAACCGCCTCCCTCCATCATTATCAATTACGCCCCTGGAGACAGTCTAAACGGCGCCGCCAGCGTAAAATAAATTTTGCACTCCCCGCCCTAGAATGTTATAATAACTTGTTTGCGTCAAATTGATATTTTTCACAAAAAAAGAAAGGGGTAAAGAATCATGGCTAAAGGAAAAAAGTACGTCTATAAATTTGGGGGGGGTAAGGCCGACGGCAATGAGTCGATGAAAAATTTACTGGGAGGCAAAGGCGCCAACCTGGCGGAAATGGCCGGGCATCCAGCGCTTAAACTCCCGGTTCCACCAGGTTTTACCTGCACCACCGAGGTTTGCACCTATTATTACGACCACAAAAAAAATTATCCCAAAGAATTAAAGGGACAAGTTGAAGCCGCTCTCGCTAACGTCGAAAGAACCATGGGGAAAAAATTCGGCGATCCGGCCAATCCCCTTCTCGTCTCCATCCGCTCCGGCGCGCGCCGCTCTATGCCGGGAATGATGGACACTGTTCTCAATGTTGGACTAAATGATGTCACCATTGAAGGCTTGATCAAAGAGACCGGTAATCCCCGCTTTGCTTACGACGCTTACCGCCGCTTAATTATGATGTACGCCGACGTCGTCATGGAAAAAGCTGAAGGCCTGAAACCCAAAGGGGGCAAAGGGATACGCAAACAGCTTGATGAACGCCTGGGCGAAGTGAAAAAAGCTAAAGACTACAAACTCGATACAGAATTAACAACTGATGATCTGAAAAAATTGGTGGTCGAATTTAAACAAATGGTCAAAGATATTTTGGGCAAAGCTTTCCCTGATGACCCGACTGAGCAGCTGTGGGGCGGCATTGGCGCAGTCTTCATGAGCTGGAACGGGAAACGCGCGGTGGATTACCGCCGCATCGAAAAGATTCCCGATGAATGGGGTACGGCTGTCACTGTTCAGAGCATGGTCTTTGGCAACATGGGCGATGACTCCGCTACCGGCGTGGCCTTTACCCGCAACCCTGGCACCGGCGAAAAACAATTTTACGGAGAATACCTGGTTAACGCTCAAGGCGAGGACGTGGTGGCCGGGATTAGAACTCCGTCACCGATCAACGATGGTTCAAAGAACGATCATAGCCGTAATTTACCGACATTGGAAAAAATTATGCCGACTATTTACCAAGAATTATTTGATATCCAGAAGCGGCTGGAAAAACATTATCGCGACATGCAGGACATCGAGTTTACCATTGAAAAAGGCAAGCTTTTCATGCTCCAATGCCGCATCGGTAAACGCAATGGCGTCGCCGCCGTCCGCGTCGCCGTGGAAATGCTCAAGGAAAAACTGATCACAGCCAAAGAAACTATTATGCGGGTCCAACCGACCCAATTAGTCGAATTACTGCTCCCCATGCTTGATCCCAAAGCAGAAATTGCCACCAAGCCCATCGCTAAAGGTCTGCCAGCTGGTCCCGGCGGCGCCAAAGGCCGGGCGGTTTTCACATCAGAAGAAGCAGTTGAATGGGCCGCTCGCGGCGAGAAGGTAATTTTGGTCCGCGAAGAGACTTCGCCGGAAGATGTCGACGGGATGCACAAAGCCCAGGCGATTTTAACATCAAAAGGCGGGATGACTTCCCACGCCGCCTTAGTGGCGCGCGGCTGGGGGAAATGCTGTGTCGTCGGTTGCTCGGATATCGAAGTCGGCGCTAAATCGTTTACCACCAAGAGCGGGGAAACGGTTAACGAAGGCGATTGGATTTCCTTAAACGGGACCAAAGGCCTCGTCTATAAAGCTGATATGCCGCTCGTTGATATCGACCTGGAGCATAACGCCGCGTACGGGGAATTGATGAAACTCTGCGATAAATTTCGCACTTTAAAGGTCCGCACCAACGCCGATACCCCCAAAGATACTGCCAAAGCTCTCCAATTTGGCGCTGAAGGGATCGGCCTCTTCCGCACCGAGCATATGTTCTACGGCGAAGGGAGTGAAAAACCACTCTTCCTCCTGCGCAAGATGATCATGAGCAAGACCAAAGAAGAGCGAATTACCGCTTTAGCCGAATTGTCTGTCTTTGTTAAAAAAGACATTAAGGCAACGATGGAAGAGCTTAACGGCTATCCAATCACCATTCGCCTCCTCGATCCCCCATTGCATGAATTTGTCCCCCACAGTGAAGATCGGGTTGAGGCTCTGGCCAAAGACTTAGGTGTTGATGTTGCTGAAGTGAAAAAACGGGGCGAAAGCTTGAAAGAGAACAACCCGATGTTGGGACATCGCGGCGTGCGGCTCGGGGTAACTTATCCGGAAGTCTCCGAAATGCAGATCCGGGCAATTCTGGAAGCCGCGGGCGAATTGATCAAAGCCGGGAAAAAATCTTATCCCGAGATCATGATCCCGGTTACCTGCACTGTAAACGAACTCGACAACCAAAAACAATTGGTTGATAAAGTTTACGCGGAAGTTTGCAAAAAACTCGGCCTGAAAAAGATCCCATACTTGTTCGGGACAATGATTGAAATTCCACGCGCGGCTTTAACCGCCAACAAAATGGCCGAGATAGCAGAGTTCTTCTCCTTTGGGACCAACGACTTGACCCAAATGGGCTTCGGTTTCAGCCGCGATGATATTGGCGGATTCCTCCCCGATTATCTGACGGGTAAAATTTTACCAGCCGATCCCTTCCAAACCATTGACCAGGAAGGGATTGGTGAATTGATCAAGATCGGCATTCAGCGCGGGCGTAAAACCAAAAAAGATCTTAAAATTGGCATCTGCGGCGAACATGGCGGCGATCCTGATTCCGTTAAATTCTGCTATGAGATCGGTATGAACTATGTCTCCTGCTCGCCATTTAGGGTCCCTATTGCGCGTTTAGCCGCTGCTCAAGCAGCTTTAAAATAACCCAGCATTGTTGGGAAGGGTGAAATAGCGAGTGTCAATTCGCAAAGAGATTGAAAGGCGGGAGAAGCAGTTTCTCTCGTCTTATGCGGCGCTGGCCGCGCAAACCCGGGGACGACAGTATCCGGAAACGGAAGATCATTTTAGAACAGCTTTTCAGCGGGATCGAGATAAGATTATCCACTGCAAGTCTTTCCGTCGGCTAAAACACAAGACCCAAGTTTTTATTTCGCCGGTGGAAGACCATTTTCGCACCCGTTTGACCCATACCCTTGAAGTTTCGCAGATCGCCCGCACCATCGCCCGGGCGCTCCGCTTGAATGAGGATTTAACCGAAGCGATCGCTCTGGCCCACGATTTGGGACACACCCCATTCGGCCACGCCGGGGAATTTGTGCTGGATGATATTTTAGATAAAAATTACGGCCGGCATTTTTATCATAACGAACAGAGTGTCCGGGTGGTCGAAGTCATTGAAAAAGAAGGCCAGGGCTTGAATCTTTGTTTAGAAGTCATTGACGGGATCCGCAACCATACGCCTGATGATCCCTGGCCAAAAACTTTGGAGGGCTGTATCGTCCGTTATGCGGACCGGATGGCCTATTTGCGGCACGACATTGAAGACGCTATTCGGGCAGGCGTGCTAAAAGAAAAAGAGCTCCCCCGCAAGCACCTGAAAATTCTGGAGAAAAAACTCCTCGATACTATTGTCAGTGATATGATCAAACATTCCAAAAATAAACCTAGAATATCTTTAAGCCTAAAGGTGCAAACCGCCATGGATGGCCTCTATGATTTCATGTACAAACGGGTCTATACCAATCCTACAGCTAAAAAAGAGGAATCAAAGGTCCCGGTGCTTATCCGCCAGCTTTTTCGCTATTATCATTACAATTCATCATTCCAGGCGGGTTTACCAGCCGCAGAAGACCAGGTCCAGCATACGGTTGATTTTATCGCCGGCATGACTGATCGCTATGCCATTACTAAATTTCAGGAACTTTTTGTCCCTGATGAATGGCGACTCAACCAATAAATGATAGCCAAAGAACTAATCGAACAAATCAGAAATAAGGCCGACATTGTGGCAGTCGTCTCCGAATATGTCGCCCTGCGCAAGCGCGGCAAAAATTATCTGGGGCTTTGCCCTTTTCACTCGGAGAAAACCGCATCTTTTACTGTTTCACCCGATAAACAGATTTTCCATTGTTTCGGCTGCCACGAAGGCGGCAATGTCTTTGCGTTCCTCATGAAAATCGAAAATATCGGCTTTGCCGATTCAGTCGCAGAAATAGGCGATAAAATCGGGATCGCCGTTTCCAAAACCGCTGGAAGTAAAGAGACTAAAAGCGAACGGGAGCGGCTTCATCAGGTCATGGACTTGGCCGCTAAATTTTTCCAGCAGGAATTAAAACAAGATGAAGGCGCGGCCGCTTGGCAATATTTGCGGGACCGTCAAATCCCGCCGCAAACCACTGAAGTTTTTCGCCTCGGTTTCGCCCCGGCGGCCTGGGACAGCCTTTGTCAGCATCTGATCTCCCGCGGAGTGGCGCCGGCGCTTTTAGAAAAAACGGGGCTTGGCCTGCGGCGTGAAGGCTCCAGCGGCTATTATGATCGCTTTCGTAACCGCTTGATCATCCCGATCGCGGACCAGCGCGGCCGGATAATCGCTTTTGGCGGCCGCTCTTTGGGCAATGAAGAGCCTAAATATTTAAACTCACCGGAAACGACTATCTATCATAAAGGTGAAGCGCTTTTCGGTTTGAATTTGACCAGGGAGAGCGTTAAAAAACAACAAACAGCAATTTTAGTTGAGGGCTATTTTGACCTGATTATGCCGTATCAAAATGGCTTTACAAACATGGCGGCCACCCTGGGGACGGCGCTGACCTCGCAGCAAATTCAATTGCTGGCCCGTCTTTGCGACACGATTATTTTGTCTTTTGATTCAGATGCTGCCGGCGGGGCGGCGGCCGAACGCTCAATAAATTTATTAAGAGAGGCCGGATTAAAAGTCAGGATCGCCGCCCTGGCTGGCGGCAAGGATCCCGATGAAATTATCCGGCGCCTTGGCAAAGAAGCTTTTGCCGCTTGTTTGACAGATGCGCTCCCTTATCTGGAATTTAAGATCAAGCGCATCCTCGCCCGCCATAACATCCAGGATATTGAATCAAAAGCTAAAGCCCTGCAGGAGATCGCCGACGTCCTGACCAGCGAGGAAGACCAATTTGTCCTGCAGGAATATTGTCAGCTAGCGGCGAAGTTATTATTCACCAGCCAGGAAACGGTCCTGGCGGAGGTCAAGCGGCAGCAGCACTATCAATTTTCCCGGCAAGCAAATCTCCGGCGGGTAATCGAGAAACCTGGCTCAAAACAGCTAAAAGCGGAAAAGACCCTGCTTGGCCTGGCCAGCCAGGATAACCAGGTTATAGCGCGCATAAAAGAAAATTTAACCCTTGATGATTTTCAACTCCCCCAGGGCCGCGCGATTGCCGAACTACTTTTTTCAACAGATTTTAGGCAAAACGCCAACCTAACAATTAATGGGAACCCGGCGCATTTCCTGCTTGATAATCTGCCTGATGACGCCGCCCGGAATTTTTTGTCGCAATTATTGGTTAAGGAAGAAGCCCTGTCTCCGGATAAAAACGCAGATATTGTCGGCGATTGTCTCTCTGTGTTGCGGCAGGATCGCCGGGAGCGCCGGATAACAGGCTTGAAAGCCGCCTTGCAAGGCGCCGAACAAGCCGGCAATAAGACGCTGGCCCAGGAATTATTAAATTCATTAAAAAGTGAAATTTCTTGAAAGAAGGTCCGATAACAATAATATGATGGGGGATAATCATGTTTAGTAAAAAACAAAATTTTGACTTCCTGAAAGCTGCGGCTTCCAGGAAAGGCTACCTGACGCCGGAAGAGGTCCTGTCGATCTATCCGGAGCCGGAAAAAAATCTCAATGAGATCGAACAGTTGCTCGGTTTTGGGATTGAAGTCGCGGAACGCAAAGAAAAAGCCCGGCCGGAAGTTGATGAACTCCATCCGGAAGACACCCATAAAGAAGTTGTCGATATAAAAGGCGTAGGGGTAGATGATACGGTCCGCCTATATCTGCGTGAAATCGGTAAATTCCCCCTGTTGACTTCGGAGGAAGAAGTCGTCCTGGCTAAAAGGATCAAGGCCGGAGATATGCGCGCCAAACATAAATTGGTCAATTCCAACCTTCGTCTTGTCGTCTCAATTGCAAAAAAGTATACTGGCCGCGGCATGCTCTTTCTCGACCTGGTCCAGGAAGGGAACCTGGGACTGATCCGGGCAGTGGAAAAATTTGACTATCGCAAAGGCTATAAATTCTCGACCTATGCCACCTGGTGGATCCGCCAGGCGATTACCCGGGCGATCGCAGATCAGGCCCGCACCATCCGTATCCCTGTTCACATGGTGGAAACGATCAATCGTCTGCGCAAGACCTCGCGCCTGCTATTGCAAAAACTTGGCCGCAAGCCCACTGAAAAAGAGATCGCCCAAAAGTCGCGCATCTCCGTCGATAAAGTGCGGGAGATTTTAAAAGTCTCCCAGGTTCCGCTCTCATTGGAGATGCCGATCGGCGACGAAGAAAGTTCGCGTTTAGGCGATTTTGTCGAGGATGTCTCCGTCCAGGCGCCTGATGATGTCGTCCTGCATGGCTTACTGCGAGACGACCTGGAAGAGGTGATGGGAACTTTAACCGAACGGGAAAAAACCGTTTTGAAACTCCGCTTTGGGATTGAAGACGGCCATCCGCGGACACTGGAAGAAGTCGGCCGTGTTTTTAATGTCACCCGCGAGCGAATTCGCCAGATCGAGGCGAAAGCTCTGCGTAAATTGAAGCACCCCACCCGGGCCAGGAAGCTGCGCGAATATTTAAAATAGAGTGAAATTATCCAGCAAATCCTGCGATATATATATGAGAGAGATAGAGGGAGAAGACAATGAACGAACAGAATGTTGATAAATATACTTACGATGTGGTTTCGATTAGCCGCAAAAATGCGAAAGCAACTAATTATGTCCAGGATGCCCTGCAGGTCGAAGGAAAAAAAACCCATGGAGCCGGTCAATTCGTCAAAGTTTTTGCTGATGTCTTCTTAAAGAAGGAAGCCCGCAGCGGATCATATTTTTAAACAATTAGCTCCTCGCCCCAAAACAGAAAGTTTTCTTAACCTTCGCAAAGAAATCATAACCAGCAAAGCGAATAAATTTAGCTGTTAATTTTGAACGCTCGATTTTGATCTTTTCTCCTTCGCGCAGCGGGACAAAGTTTTGACCATCGGCCGTCAAAATAGCCTTTTTCCCTTTTATCAAGATTCCTGTCACTGGCTCTTCTAAAATAATCGGCCGGGTCGATAAACTGTGCGCCGCAATGGGAGAGATAATCAAACTTTTTGAATTGGGCGAAAGGATCGGCCCGCCAACGGATAAATTATAGGCCGTCGAACCAGTGGCGGTTGAAAAAACCAGCCCATCGGCCGCATATTCGGCAATCCCCTGCAGTTTGAGTTTTATAAGCCGCGCAATTCCACTATTGCTAATAACAATATCATTCAAGGCCAGCAATTTTTTACCGGAAACAGTTGCTTCGATCATCGTCCGTTCATCAAGATGATATTGGCCGCGTTTAATTTTTTTTAACGTTTCGTCTAATTCCGGCAATTCGATCTCTGTGCAAAAACCCACCCCGCCCAGATGCACTCCCAAGATCGGCGCATTGTCTTTAGCTAAAAGCCGCGCCGCGCGCAGGATTGTTCCGTCGCCGCCAAGAACAAGCGCCAATTTTGGCCGCCCTTGATTGATTCTCCAGCCTTGCTTTTTTAATTCTTTAGCCAGCTGCCGCGCCGTCCCGGCAATCAGCTGGTCCTCTTTTTTATAGATTATCGTTAAGCTCGCCATTAAAACCCTCCTTATATTAATTTTAGCGTCACCAACAGCCAAATTATACCAACAACAGCCGCTACAATAAACACGGCAATCACCAAGCGGAAAAATCCGGCCAGCGTCAATTCGCGGGGAAAGCGAAAATTAATCTCATGACACTCTCCCTGGGCCGCATCCAGAAGCAGCGCGCCGGAAACGGTAAAAGCCTGGGTTAATTCTAAAAGACGCCGCCGCAGGGCCGGTTCTGTCGGATCGGCCGAGGAGCCGCTCCCTGGTATGAAGATGACAAACGTCTCTTTTCCCCGGGTGACTAAATAATTCGCTTCAACTTTCCCCATATGGTCTTGACCGTTAATTTTTGTAACAATTGTTCCTTTGGGCCGGCGCTTTATAATCTCAAAGCCTAATCGCCCCAAAAGACCCTCCGCTTCTTTTTCTTCAACGCTCAAAGTTTTTTCTTTCTGCCAAAATATCATTGATGTTGTGACATTGTTTTCGATCAATCGTCCCGAGTTTTTTGAAGTTGATCTTATTAATTAAAAATGGAGCTGAGGGGGATCGAACCCCTGGCCTCTTGAATGCCATTCAAGCGCTCTCCCAGCTGAGCTACAGCCCCACACTAGTAGTGATAAACAATCGCTTCTTTGCCCCAAAGTCCTTCGAGATCATAATATGCCCGTTCCTTCTGGGCCATTAAGTGGACGACGATCGCGCCTAAATCTAAAACGATCCAGCCTGATTCCGCCGTCCCCTGCCAACGGAAACCTTTAATTTTATGCTCTCTTAGCGCTTTGTCAACCTCTTTTTCCAGCGCCCGTAATTGCGGAGGTGATTCGGCGCTGCAGATGATTAGGTAATCCACCAGGCTGGAAGATTTCCTGACGTCGAGCGCTTTAATATCAAGGGCTTTTTTTGCTTCGGCCGCCTGGCAAATTATCTCAATTATTGGCCAAATTTTGTTTAACAATCTCTTTCACCTGCTTCTCATCAGATTTTAGATAATAAACACCATCAACCATCATATCGTGCCCGGGGACAGTGGCCATCTGCACGCGGCCAAATTCCTGGGCTTGCCGCAAGGTTAGCGCCAGTCCCAGCGTTTGGCGGGAATTGAGATTGGTATCAATGTAAGAAAGAAGGGTTAAAAAAAGTTGAGGCGAGCGGAGCAGGTTGTCCCGCCTTAACAATTCATTGCCTAGAGCCTGCAAAAACTTTTGCTGCCGGGCGATACGTTTGATGTCCCCATCGTCGTGACGGTAACGCAGGTAGCCCATAGCTTGCTTGCCTGACAGGTGCTGGACGCCGGGCTTAAGGTCGATATAAAGATCGCCGGCATAGTCGACATAATACATGCGGCGCTCGACATCCAGCGTGATGCCGCCGAGTTCATCAATAATATCGACGATGCCGGAGAGATTGACAGCTACGTAATAAGGAATGTCAATACCGAAAAATTGGGAGACGGTCTTCCTGGTTAATTCAACGCCCCCATACGCGTAAGCATGGTTGATTTTATCAAGGCCGCGTCCTGGGATGACTGCCAGAGTATCGCGAGGGATTGAAACAAGGGAAACGGCTTTACTTGAGGGATCAGTGTGCAGGACCATGATGGTGTCAGAACGGTGTCCAAAAGCATTGTCAACCCCGACAACCAAGACATTGGCATTGGCCATTAAAGGGGCGGTTGGAGTCAGATTAATGAAAACTTCAAATAAGGCCAGGCGGCTGGCAATGGCCAGGAAAAAGCCAAAAAAAACCGACAAAATAACAAACGAACCAATTATAAAGACAAACCAAGGTTTTTTCATAAATTAAATAAATAATAATTACGCGTCCGCAACCCCCCGGGATGGATTGGTAAATTATGGCGCAGCAGATAAATTATTATCCTGGCCGCGGCCTGGCCAACTGCCTGATCCAGATCGCGAAAAGCCAGCCGTCGTAAACGCCTCAACCAGGGAAACCCGCGCCCCTCCTCCAAGTGGTCCGCCAGGTAAATAATTTTAGCCAATTTACTCATGCCAGGCTTGCCCAAAGTGTGCTGTTTTATCGCCGCCAGCACATCTTTTGCTGTGATGTCAAAATCACGCTTTGCCAGAAGCGCGCCTAATTTACCGTGCAGCAGCTTGGGTTCCGCTCGACTGTAAGCATCAATTTTTAAACCAAACTTCCGAGCCTGTTGCAACAATTGGGGAGAATCATATTGCCGGGCATAATCATGGAGCAGGGCAGCCAGGCTGGCCTTGGCGACAAGAATCCGATATTGGCGCGCCAAATTCACCGCAATTTTTTCCACTCGCAGACTATGGGCAAAACGGTTGGGAGCTAAACAGGCTTTAAGTTTGCTTAAAATGTCCGCCTTTGTCGGCACAAATTGATATTATGACAGAATTAATTTATAATTGTCAAATATGGCGCAGCAGCTGGCGGTTGTCGTTTTAGCGGCGGGAAAAGGGACGCGGATGAAATCAAACCTGCCGAAAGTTTTTCACGAAATATTAGGGGAGCCGATGCTAACCTATGTTCTGGAGACAGTGGCCAAGCTCAACCCGGACAAGACATTTTTAATCATCGGTCATCAGCGCGATTTGCTGATGGATTATTATCGCGATTGGCCGGTTAAATTTGTCGTCCAGGAAGAACAATTGGGGACGGGACACGCGGTGATGCAGGTTAAACCTTATCTTGAGGATTTTTCCGGCACCGTGCTGGTCTTGGCCGGCGACGTTCCTCTTCTTGCTTATAAAACTTTACGGAACCTCCTGGCTTTTCACCGTCGCTCCAAAGCCGCGGCGACCGATTTAACTGCGCTTCTCGATGATGCGGCCAACTACGGGCGGATTGTGCGCGATAACAACGGCGCGATTTTACGTATAGTTGAAAAAAAGGACGCCACAGCGGCGGAGCTTAAAATAAAAGAGATCAATACGGGAACTTTTTGTTTTGAAAAGGAAGCGCTATTTTGGGCGCTGGCCCAGGTCCGGCCTGATAATGCCCAGCAAGAATATTATTTAACCGATACTGTAGCGATTTTAAAGGGCGGGAACCGCCCGATTTTTGCCTTCCAGGCGGCAGACGCCGGCGAAACTTTAGGGATCAACACCAAAGACGAATTAGTGACAATTGAAAAAATGCTGTTGGCCCGCCAGGAGAAATAATGTTTGGGCGTGAGAATTTTGCGGCGCGGGCGACCCCAATTATTGGGGGAGCGGCGGCTGCGGCGGGCACAGTCGTTGCTGTTTTTTCAGGGTGGATTGATTTTTTATTGACGTTTTATGCCGTCCTGGCCAATGTTGTTTTGGGCCTGATGGTCCTGTTTGATAATCCTCGCCACGAGCTTAACCGTTCTTTTACCCTCCTGACCTGGGCGATTGCTTTCTGGTCATTTTGTATTTATATGCTCAATACCTCGGAGCAGATACTTTTCTGGGGGCGGCTGGCTTTTATTGGCCCGGCCATTATTCCCGTCGCTTTTCTTCATTTCAGCTGGTTATTTCCCCGCCGCCGCTGGCGGATCAGCCGGATGACTTTCTGGTCATTTTTAGCGCCTGGTTTGTTAATGATCTTGCTTTCCCCTTCCTCTTTGATAATCGAACGGGTAATCTCCGCCCCCAGCGGCCTGATTTTAGTGCGCGGCCCGGTGTACCAGCTCTTCATACTTTATGTTATTGTTTATCTGGGGTTGGGGACGCTGGAATTAATTCGCAAGTTCCGCTTGATGGCCGGGGCACAGCGCAGCCAGCTTGGCTATGTTTTCTTGGGTTTTGCCTGCAGCCTGGCCCCCTTTTGTTTAACCAACTTGATTTTGCCATTTTTCGGCATAACGGCCTTTTCCGGCTTCGGACCGTTTTTCACCCTGTTTCTTGTTGGTTTCGTCTCTTACGCGCTGATTAAACAGCGCTTGACCAGTGTTGAAGTTATCCTTCAGCAGAGCGCGGTTTACGCTGTTTCAACAGTCTTGATCATGGCTTTGTATGCGTTGGCGGTTGTAATTTCTGAAATTTATTTGCGTCAGGTTTTTGGCTATTCTTCTCTTTTTATCGCTGCTTTTGCGGCTTTAGTGATCGCAATTATTTACCAGCCTCTTGTCCGGCTTTCCCAAAGTTTAACAGACCGGATTTTCTTTCGCGGCCGCTATGATTATCAAAAAACTTTACGCGAGATCAGCCATAAAATCGCCGCGGTCATCAAGCTTGAAGAATTAATCCGTTTGATTGTCGCCTCTTTCATTGACATCATTAAAGTTGCGGAAATTTCATTTTTATTGCCGGATAAAGAGGAAGAGCATTTCCGCTCGCTGCCGTTGTCGCTGCCCCGTTACAAAAATATCGAAATTGATATTAGCAGCCCGATCATTTCCCGATTAAAAACAACGAAAGATATTTTGGTGCGCGAAGAGATAGAGGAAGCTATCGCGCGGTATGGGGCGGGCAGCCAAGAAGAGGCCGATCGGGTGCGTCGCTTGACCGATGTCCGCGATGAGATTGAGCGCCTGGGGATATCCGTTTGGGTGCCGATAGTCGCTAAAGATGCGCTGATCGGTATTATTGCCCTGGGAGACAAGCTCTCCGGCGATGTTTTTACCGTCGAGGATATCGGCTTGCTAAGCACGCTGGCCAGCCAGACGGCGGTGGCGCTGGATAACGCCCGCCTTTATGATGAAGTTGTCAACATGAAAGAATACAATGAAAAAATCCTGCAATCGATGGTCAGCGGTGTTTTGACGGTTGATACTAGAGGGAAAATTGTCACTTATAATCATATGGCAGAAACGATCACGGGGCGCTCAAGCGACAAGGTCATCGGTAAAAGCGGTGAAGAAATCTGGGGTAAGCGCAGCGCGCTCAATAATATCGTGGAAAACACCTTAAACCGCGGCAAACAGTACGTTAATTCCGAATCAAGCCTAGCTTCGCCGCTGCGCGGCCTGATCCCGGTGGCTTTCTCTTCAACTGTCCTAGTGGACCATACCGGCAAGCGCTTGGGCGCGTTATTAACTATCCAGGATTTGTCGGAAGTCAAAGAACTGGAGAACAAAGTACGGCAGGCGGATAAGCTGGCGGCGCTGGCCACCATGGCGGCGGGGATGGCGCACGAAATCAAAAATCCGCTTTCATCAATGAAGATCATGGCCCAGCTTTTACCAAAAAAGATTGACGACCCTGAATATCGCCAAAAACTGGAAGAAATCCTGCCGCGGGAAATTAATCGGATCGATAAGATTGTTGAAAGCCTGCTCGGCTTTGCCCGGGCGACGGCCCTAACCTTTGAGAAAACGGATATCCAGGAGATACTGGAGGATAATTTAAAATATTTTGCCGGCCAGGCCAAAGAGGCTGAAATTCAAATCATCTGCCAGTATGCGGAACTGCCGCTGATTGATGTCGACAAAGCCCAGATCTCCCAGGTCTTTTCTAACTTGATCCTTAATGCGATCCAGGCGATGCGTACTGGAGGGGAATTAGTCGTCCGCACCATGGCGGGCAAAATGGTTGAAGGGGTATTGCAAAATATCAAAATCCAAATCTCTGATACTGGTCACGGTATCGCCGAGGAGACGCTGAAAAAATTATTTGATCCTTTTTTCACCACTAAATATGGGGGGACGGGGCTGGGGTTGACCATCAGCCACAGTATCATTGACGGGCATAAAGGCTACATCGATGTTGAAAGTCATTTAGGTAAAGGGACGAGCTTTACTGTGACTTTACCCGTGAGCCAGGGGTTGGTATAATTTAAAATGACAAATGGAGGAATAATTATTTTGTGAAAAAAGTTATTTTACTGATAGCAGATGAGCCAAAGATTATCGCTTCCATCAAAGAGGCGCTGGGACGGCACGTCGATTTGGAAACAGCGGCCGACAAAACCGCCGCGCAAAATTTCCTGTTGCAGAAAAAACCCGAGTTGATAATTATCGATTTTGACCTGCGAGGGCAGGACGGCTTGCAGGTCTTTCGCGAATTAGGGACTTCAATTAAAGTTATTATGCTTTCAGATTCCAGCAACATTCCGCTGGTTGTGGCGGCGACAAAACAAGGAGTTGAAGACTTCCTGCGTAAGCCGCTTGATCCGCGCCAACTTCTGGATACGGTTAACCGCCACCTGCTGCGCGAACCGATCCAATTAAAATGGGCCGAGGGAGAAGATTGGTTGAGCGGCGGAAGTCACGCTTTGCAGCAAATGTACGATCAGATTCAGACGGCATTACAGCTTGATCGCCATATTATTCTGGTGGGAGAAAAGGGTGTCCCCGTGCCGCAAGCGGCGAACTTCATCCACGCCAACAGTCCCCGCCGGGCCAGAAAATTAATGACGGTAGAAACGGCGGATTTTCGTCAGGAAGCGATGGAGGGACACTTGTGGGCGACTCTGCAAAAATTATTAAGTTTGCCGGAGGCCAGCTCACTGCAGGATGAAGCTGATCGCTGCGGCACAATTTTCCTGGAAGGAATTGAACAGCTTGATGAGCATGTCCGTTTGAGCTTATTAAATTTTTTCAAGCAGCAGCGCGGCCGCACCGACCGCACCATCCGGGCTATTATCGACGTCCAGCAAATAGCCGCCTTGCCCCCGGCCCAGACGGAAAACTTTGCGATTATCACTATTCCGCCGCTGCGCCAGAGAAGGGAAGATCTCCCTTTTCTGGTAGAGCTCTGCTTAAAACGCTATTCGCGGTTCCACGGGAAAAAAGTGGAATACATTGCGGCGGAATTGTTGGATTTCCTGGTCGCTTATGATTATCCGGGCAATTACGCAGAACTGAAAAAATTGATCGAAGAAGCGGTTTTAGCGGCACGCGGCGATAAATTAGAATTAGAATCTTTTCCCTTTAACTTTCCCGCCTTGCAGTCGGTAGTACAAGCCCGGGCTTTGCGTAAAAACGCACCGCTGGGAACTGCCCGGCGGGCTTTTGAAAAAGATTTATATTATATATTGTTGAAGAAAGCGCATGGCGATACCGGTAAAGTCGCCCGCTTTCTCGACCTGCCGAAAACCGCTTTAGCCGCCCGCCTTGAAAACCTGCTGGACTAGCGGTAATGATAAATTATCCCGCAGGGAAAAATTCTTGCTATTATTTTATCCTTAATGCTTCCTGCCTTGAGGCCCTGCTGA
>JACRKQ010000033.1 GCA_016219705.1 Candidatus Saganbacteria bacterium
GATCTTTTTCGGTTATCTCGCGCCCGCGTAATTTTAGAATCACTTTGCCCATGGATATATTTGTAGCACATTTTTTGCGTGGACGCCAGCACTTTTTTTGAAAGGAGGTTTGAATGTCTTTTTACCGAGCTAAACTATTACTGTAATTCAGGGTTTTGACGTATTGGCGGATTTGAAAGCTGAGGCTGGGCGCCTGATTTATTTGCGCGCGGCCATTTTGTAATACGTTGCCTTGCCTCGACCGAGTTTTTCCAAAATATTTTGCTTGACTAGAAAAGCGAGATCTCTTTTGGCTGTTTCCCGTGTAATGCCGCTAACTTTTTGGTACTCCAAATTTGTTATCTCCTTTGTTTCCTGCAGTTGTTCCAGCGCCTTCCACTGTCGTTCCTTCAGAATAACGCGGCCCTTAAGTTGGCCAAAAATTGGCTCGCGAGCCAGCCGATCAATTTTGGCCCGCAATTTGTTCATCTGAACCATAACGCCCTCGGTAAAATATTCCAGCCATTGAGTTAAATCCCTTGTTTGCGGATCAATATATTGCAGCGCGTCATAATACGCCTGGCGATTTTCATTATAATAATCATCCAGCGCGAAAAAATGCTTGATGTCAAAATTTCTCTGATAAAGAATTAGTGTTGCCAGCGCCCGGGCAGTGCGGCCATTGCCGTCGACAAAGGGATGTATTCTGACCAATTCATAATGGACAATGCCGGCTGCCAAAACAGGATTGATTTCCTGCGCGGCCGGGCTATTCAGCCATTTGATCAGGTCAGCTGCCAATTTTGGCACGGCTGTGACCGGCGGCGGGGTGAACACTGTTTGGCCGAAGCTATTGATCACATATACCATCTGTTGACGATACTTCCCGCAATCTTTGTCAGATAAAATGTTTCGAGTAATTATTTTTTGAATTCCGAGGATGGCTTTTTCAGAAAACACTTTGTCTTTTGCAGTTTTTTCCAGCGACTTCAGCGCGGCAAGGTAATTTATAACTTCCTGTTTGTCTTTTTCTCTGGCCACCAATTTACCGCCATCAGCGATAATTTTGACCTGCTCAAGATTTAGCGGGTTGCCTTCGATGCTGGTGGAGTGATGACTTCGACTGATCATGGCGTCGCGGAGCAATTTCGGCTCTACTTTGGGCAGGATGGGCGAGAGTAAGATGGCTTCCCGTGCCTCGGCAATCGCTGTCAGGCAATTAGTCATCAAATTAGTTAGTTGATAGTTCGGTTTAAACATTTATGACCCGATTATGGCCCAGATAATGACCCATTATTAATTTAGCCTATAAAATCCGCAATCGCCCGCGCGGTGCGAGCGACAACGCCGGGCTCGCCCAGCTGATTTCTTAGCTTGGCAAAAGCGGTTTTTAGCTTGTCTTGCTCTTTTTTGGGGCCTTTAATGATTCGCAAAGCGGTTTGGGCAATCTTGTTGGGGTAGGCCTCTTTCATTACCAATTCGGGAATTGCCGCTTCATTTAATAAAATATTGGGCATGCTGAAGTAACGGAGTTTTTCTCCGATCTTCAAAATATATTTACCAACGAAATAGGTTAAAGGATTTAATTTATATACCATTATATTTGGCGTATCGAGTAGCGAGGCCTCTAAATTAATAGTCCCCGATGCGCAAAGGGCAACATCCGCGGCAGCCAGAATATCATAAGTGTGGCCGACGACAGCTTGAGGGCGGAAATCTCCGATCAGATCAAAAATTTCCTTGATCATCTCCGTCGATGCGGCAGGAATAATAAAATTGGCATCAGGAATTTCCGCTTTAATTAATTCCCCAGCCTTTAGTAACAGGGGCAATAGTCCGCGAATCTCCTGCAAGCGACTGCCGGGACAAAGGGCGATGATCGGGCCTTTAATATTTCCCAGCAAATTTTTCCGCACGGCTTCAGCAGCGAGCTCGGCTTTGACCGAATCAACCAGCGGATGGCCGGAATAGATAACCTTGGCGCCGGCTTTTTTATAGATCTCGTATTCCTTAGCAAAAATAGCGACAATTAAATCAATAGTTTTGGCGACTTTTTTTACGCCTTTTTCTGTGCCCCAAAGCCATTCCTGCGGCGCGATATAATAGACGGTCTTAATCCCCAGCTTTTTCGCCGCCCGGGCCAGCGGCATGTTTATTCCCTGCGAGTCGATTAAAATTAAAACATCAGGCTGTTCTTTTTTCATTAAGTCGACCATTTTCAAATAAGCAAAAAAGACGGGAATAACATTGGGGAGAGTTTCAAAAATCCCGATCGTTCCGCGGCGAACGATATCGCATTTTATATCGACCCCTTCGGCTAAAAGTTTTTCCGACCCCAGGCCGAAGAAATAGGCGTCAGGGAACAATTTTCTTAGTTCATAGACCAGGGTTTGCCCGTGGCTGTCGCCGGAAACTTCGCCGGCGGAAAGCATAATCTTTCTCGGGTTATTGGACAAATTTGTTTTCATATGCCAAGTTCAGGGATATCCGGAAATAATAATTCTTCGCTCTCTTCTTCCAGGGACGCCTTTTTAGAAATACCGCGTTTGCTCTCTTTTTCCAGAAAAGCCACCAGCTGTTCGATCTCCGGCAGAGGGCGCAGGCGTTTCTTGATTTCCTGGCTGGCGTGGGCTGGGCTGGCGGCTGAATCATAAATAATTTTAAAAGCTTTTTTTATCTCGGCGGCGGCTTCATTGGAGAGCCCGCGGCGCTGGATGCCGATCGAGTTGACGCCGCGAATTTGCGCTGGATTACCGTCGACAATCATAAAAGGCGGCACATCTTTTAAAACTTTTGACTGCGCGCCGACCATAGCCAGGCGGCCAACGCGAACAAATTGGTGGACCCCTGCCAGGCCGCCGATGATTGCCTGGTCGCCAATTTCCGTGTAGCCGGCCAGTCCGACATAACCGCCAATCACAACCTGGCTGCCGATTTTGCAATTGTGGGGGATATGGGCGTGGACCATGATAAAGTTATCGTTGCCGATCGCTGTCTGTTCTCCCGCGCCGGCGGGGAGGTGGATGGTCACAAACTCACGGATGATATTATTATCGCCAATAATAACTTCGCCTTTTTCTCCTTTATATTTAATATCCTGGGGCGGGGCGCCTAGCGAGACGCCTTGATGGATAACATTATTTTTACCCAGTGTTACCCAGCGGTTAATATTGCAGTTAGCCCCGATTTTTGTGTTATCGCCAATTTTAACTTCGGGCCCGACAATGGTAAAGGCCCCAATCTCCACGTTTTTGCCGATAACAACGGAAGGATGGACTACTGCAGTGGGATGGATTTTCCCTCCGCCGGGGACGCGATCGGCTAAAGAAAACATAAAATCACCTTCACAGGCTAACTCTCCATCCACTGACGCTTTGCCATGCATCTTGCCTAAATTGCCGCGCAGCCAAGTAGTCTCAACTTCAAAACGAAGCTGATCTCCAGGAACGACCGGTTTGCGGAAACGGACGTTATCAATGCCGGCAAACAGGACCATTTTGCCTTCGCTCTCGGCGGCGCGCAAGGCCATGACCACGCCGGTCTGGGCGATCGCTTCGCAGATCAAAACGCCGGGCATAATTGGCCAGCCGGGAAAATGCCCCTGGAAAAAAGGTTCATTAATGGTGACGTTTTTAATGGCGACCGCCCGTTTTCCCTCTTCAAGCTCAATGATCCGGTCGATCAAAATAAAGGGATAACGATGGGGGATCACCTTCATAATTTCGTTGATATCCATAACTGTCATGATTGTTTTAGCCTCCTCACTAATTCAATGTTTAATTTATGTCCCGACCGGCTGGCGGTAATTTCTGCCAACAGCGGTCGGCCGAGCAACGCAACATCTCCCAGAAGATCTAAAATCTTGTGTCGGACCAATTCGTCGGGAAAACGCGGCTGATTGACATAGCCGTTTTTTCCCAGCACGAGCGCATTATCCATTCCCGCCCCCCTGGCTAAACATTGGGCTTTTAGCGCTTCAACCTCTTCCAAATATCCGAAGGTTCTGGCGGGTGCGACCTCCCTAGTAAAATTTTCGGCGGAGAGGACAAAAGAGCGCTTCTGCTCGCCAAGATGAGGGAAGTTTACCATAAAATTGATCTTTAATCCATTGAATGGCCGGGCTTCCAGCCGGGCGTCAGCATCCTCTATCCGGAATTTCTCTGACAGGCGCAACGGTTTTTTTTCCGCGCTTTGTTCCACAATCCGCGCTTTTTTTAGGGCCGAAACAAAGGGGAGGCTGCTGCCATCCATGATGGGGACCTCTTCTCCCGCGACGGAAATTTGCAGATTATCAATTTCTAAACCATAAATAGCGGCCAGCAAGTGCTCGGTAACAGCAATATTTTTTAAGCTGGTGCCGCGTTTGGTTTGGATTACTTGCTCAACGGCGGCGGGAATTTTTTTCTGACCATTAATAAATATAATGCCGGAATTAACCGGGGCGGGGGAGAGGGACAGGCTGGTTGGTTGGCCGCTATGCAGTCCAATGCCTGCTAAGGTTGCGGAGAAAAGAATTGTTTTCTGTTTCATCTGGCTTCCGGTTTGCGGATCGGGACGTTGGTTTTGTCGCCGTAAAGTTTATAATAACTGCTAATAATTTCTTCTTTAATTGTTTGTCCTGTTTTATCCGTAACCGTGCGAACGACCGAAGTTCGAAAAGGAATATCGCTGTGAATGACAGAACCCAAACCCATGGGGGCGACTCCTTGCGCCGTATAGCCCAAAATTTTCAGATCATGGAATTTAACCGTTTTCCCGCCAGGCGTGCCGTAGAGGCGGAAGGAGAGCCGTTTATCAGTGGCAATTGCTTTGATTAAAATCGGATAGCCGGAATCATTTTCGAATTTAAAATCGACCTGGCCGGGATAAACGGCGGCATCGCGGCCCAGGGGATAGATATTGAAATAAAAAGAATGATTGCGGCGCTGTAAAACTTTAAGGTCCGCCAGCATGACGGCATTGAACAGCGTCGTAGCGATCTGGCAGGAACCGCCGCCAAGGGTCGCCACTAATTCTCCCTGCATGATCACATAGGCTTCCTTAAATCCCCGTTCTTCGGTTACGTCCCCCAGCGTCTGGGCGACAGAGAAAATATCGCCTGGCATGAGCACAGTGCCATCGATCCAGGAGGCCACCAGTTTAATATTATGGATACGGTTAGGACTGTCGTGACTGCCGTAATACGTCGTATAAGCGCTTAATAAATAAGCGGGCGGATGCTCGCGCAGGTTTTTTTCTGTTACTTTAGGTTGGGTATAATCAATGACTAAAGGAATGATTGTATCTCCGCCGGCCAAGCGCAATTTAAATCTTACAATGCTGCGATTAATATTTAATTCACGGCCGAGATTTTCCCCTTTAATATTATAACCGCCGGTTGTTTCAAAATAAGCGATAGAGGCGTCCTTGGAGGCGACATTCACCAGAGAGGACAACCCTTTTAATACCGGGCGCAAAACATCCTCGTTAACGGTAAAAATCGCCGAAGCATCAACTTGCCCTCCTTTGATCCGACCCAACAGCTGTTCCCAATAACTTCCCTGATGAGTTTGAGCAAAAACCTGCTCAACGGTTTCAAAATAAAGGAGACTTATGCCTAGCTGTTCCGGGGAGAAAGCAAAAAGCTGGGTATCTGCTTCCAGCGTTACGAGGGGCGTATAGAGTTGAGCCAGGGAGAGCTGTTTGAGCTCGCGCATCGCCTCATCTTGAGTTTGCCAGGAGACATCGATGCCAGAGATGCTGGTGCCAGAGGGGAAAGAAGTACGCGTCTGCCAATAATCATAAGCAACCAGGCTGATCGCGGCCAGAGAGAGCAAAAACGCGGCCCACTGCAGCAACGGGAGGAGGCGTTTAAGCAATTATTTTAGAGACAGCGCCGGCGCCGACAGTGCGGCCGCCTTCGCGGATGGCGAAACGGAGCCCTTCTTCAACGGCAACATCAGTGATCAATTCAACAGTCATGGTAATGTTATCACCGGGCATGACCATTTCAACTTTATCCGGCAATTTGATCTCACCAGTTACGTCTGTCGTCCTGATAAAGAATTGCGGCTTATATCCGTTAAAGAAAGGAGTATGACGTCCGCCTTCCTCTTTGGTCAAAACGTAGACCTGGGCTTCAAACTTTTTATGCGGTTTAATGGAGCCCGGTTTAGCTAAAACCTGGCCGCGCGTCAAATCTTCTTTTTCAATCCCGCGCAGAAGGAGGCCGACATTGTCTCCGGCCAGGCCTTCATCGAGCAGTTTACGGAACATTTCGATTCCGGTAACTGTCGTCTTCTTATGGGAGCCAAGGCCGATAACCTCGACCTCTTCGCCGACTTTAACCTTGCCGCGTTCAATCCTGCCGGTGCCGACGGTGCCGCGGCCGGTGATAGAAAATACGTCTTCAACTGACATCAAAAAAGGTTTGTCGAGGGGGCGCTGGGGGGTGGGAATATAGCTGTCAATTGCGTCGAGTAATTCCTGGATCCCTTTACCCCATTCGCCGGCGGGATCTTCCATGGCCTTAAGCGCGGATCCGCGGATAATCGGAATCTGATCGCCGGGAAATTCATATTTTTTCAACAGATCGCGGGTTTCCACTTCCACCAGGTCGATTAATTCTTTATCATCAACCATGTCGCACTTATTAAGGAAAACGACCATGGAAGGGACGTTAACCTGACGGGCCAGCAGAATGTGTTCCCGGGTTTGGGGCATGGGGCCGTCGTTGGCAGAGACAACCAGGATCGCTCCGTCCATCTGGGCGGCGCCGATGACCATGTTTTTCACGTAGTCAGCGTGTCCCGGACAGTCGATGTGGGCGTAATGCCGTTTCTCTGTTTCATATTCAACGTGGGCAATAGCGATGGTAATACCACGCGCTTTTTCTTCCGGAGCGGAGTCGATTTCGTCAAAGGCTTTGGCCTTGGCCATCCCTTTCGCGGACAAATATTTGGTAATTGCCGACGTTAAAGTAGTCTTGCCGTGATCGACGTGACCAATCGTTCCGATATTGCAGTGGGGCTTTTTTCTCTCAAATCTTTCTCTAGCCATTGTTTACCTCCTGAATAAATAAATAACTAACAACTTTGTCATTATACTACATTTACCCCTGTGGTTGTCAAATTTTTAAAAAGCTCCCGACCGGGATTGAACCGGTGACCTCGTCATTACCAATGACGTGCTCTACCAACTGAGCTACAGGAGCGTGATCAATTCTGACTTTTTCAAAATAGGGTCAAAGTCGTAGTTTTTCAAAGCGGCGGAGGCCCCTTCTTCACGATCAAAGACGGCGATAACTTTTACGACCTTGGCTCCGATAGCTTCGACAGCCTCAATGGCTTGCATCGCCGATTGTCCAGTAGTCGCAACATCTTCGACGATGACAACCGACCAGCCTGGTTCAATCAAGCCTTCAATCTTCTGCTTGGTCCCGTGCGTTTTCTCTTTTTTGCGGACGATAAAGCCGGGAAGATCGCTTAGCGTTACAACCGCGGAAGTGATCGGATCCGCCCCCAGGGTCAGCCCGCCAATAGCGTCAACTTTAATATTTTTGATCTTATCGAGAATGATCTTACCGATTAATTTGGCGCCCAGAGGATGGAGGGTGACACGTCGGCAATCAACATACAGGTCGCTTTTTTTCCCGGAGGAAAGGGTAAAGCTGCCAAATTTAACAGCTCCCGTTGACCCAAGGAGATTTTTTAGCGCTTGTTTTTCCTGCCGCAAAATTTTAATCCATAGCCAAGGCAAAAGCGACTAATCCGGCCAGGATCAAGAGAAGACCGATGCTTCCTTTGATTAAAAGAAGCAACTCTCCCCACCATAGATAAATTGTGCCGGCGCCCAAAGCGACAAGAACCACCCCAGCCAGAATCTTAATGATCTTACCCATAAACAATCCTCCTTACCCTAAAGCCGCATATCTTTGGCGGGCAAAAGGATTATAACAAGCGGGGCAAAAAGAGGCAAGGGCTATTTTAGACTTTTCCCGACGGGGATATTGGCCCAGCCAACATATATGTAATTAAAAGGCCCGACAGCATAAGAGATCCTTACTTTATACCAATTGCCATCGGGGGAGATGTCGAGAAGGGTGACAGAAATGGGGATCTCGAAAATGGTCTTAGTTAAAAGGTCTGGTTCGGAATGCAATTGTTTGATGGCGACATTCAGCTCGGTTTTCTCGTCCGCTAAAGCCGCAAAACCAGCGATAAACGGCATTATAAGGCCAAGCATTAATAATATGGCAATCGCTTTTTTCATCGTTGCTCTCCTACTATATATATCGGGTTGAGAGGCAAAAATCTTGTGTGAAACAGCGGATAAATTAAGGGAAATTATTTTTTAAAAGATCATCGATCTGCTTTTTTGCTTCTTGTTTTAAGCGGTCTGCTTCCGCGCTGACCTGGGCGTTAACCGCCTGCTCAATTTCAACTTTCTTCGCCTCAACTTTAACTTTGAATTTCCCAACAACCGCCTCAAATGGTTTATTTAACTGGGGAATAGGAACTGGCTTTTTTAGCTCTCCGCGCAGCTCGAACTCCATAGATAGCCAGCCTTTCTCATCTTTAAAAACTGCGAACTCTTTGGGCAGCTCGCGCGTCAAGCTCGGCGAACCTTTAAGTGTCAGGCGATTGCCGGCGAGGTAATGTTTTTGCCGTAAATCGAGGCCACCGGAAAAAAGGAGGCCCAGATCATGATCACGTAAGATTAAGTGCTTAAGCATTAAGATCTGATTTTTGTAAGCAAATCCGCTGGAAAGTTCAGAAACCTTAATATCTTGTTTCAGCGCGCTAGTTTTTAATTTCTCCGCCAGAGCATCGATCGTTTTTAATCTTTTTAGTTCTCCGTTGCGTAAAGAAAAGCTGCCGCTAGCGGCGGAATTGGCAAGGAAATCAACAGAACTTATACCGCGGCCTTGGACGACTATGGAGACATCCAGTGTTCCATATATCTTATTAATCAAGTTTTGATAATCCGGCAAAGTGGTCAAGAAAGTTGGCACAACGGCGTTAGAAAAAGGAGCGGCGTTAAACCCAGTTAGTTTTAGCTCGCCGGCATAGCCCAAACCAGGAACGCGCAAATCAAAATCTGCCTGGCCGGTCAATGTCCCATTATAAATTTTAACCTCTTTAATCTCTACCGCCACCTTTTTATCTGTCAGGGCAACGTTCAAGAGCGCTTTATCAACTTTAAAGTTTAAGCAAGTAAGATTAGACACGTCAAAATGGCCTTGAATTCGTAATTTGCTCGGGACCAGAGCTGTAAATTGATTAATCGTTTTGTTCAAGTCGACTCTCTTTTTTTCTTTGGTCGGGGTACTGGCCGCAAAAATGGCCAAAAGAGGATCGATCCCGAGCTGGCTTGAAGTCAGAGAAAAATCGATCTCTGGCCCATGAGATAAATTAGTTGCTTGCGCGGTAATGGTTGCTTTCTCTCCAGCGATCCCCAATGTTAGCGCCGGCAAATTGATTTTTTCGTCAGATAAATTGAGAGCGATTTGTCCAGCCAGAGATAGAGGGATGGTTTTGCCTTGATAATTAGCTTGTGCGGTCAGAGAAAAGCTGACCGGTTTCAGCATTACCAGCGTAATTCCGGAAAGAGACAAAGCGATCTCATTTAGCTGGCTGCCGCTGTTATTGTCGTGATCAATATAACTTATCCGCCCATTACGAACGGCAAAGGCATCAACAACCAAGGAGAAGCCGAGGTCTTTGGCTTTATTTGGTGCGTCTTTTTGAACTGTGGTTTTTGTTGGCGTATTTTTTTGCGCTCTGATCAAATCGCTGAAATTAAATTCTCCGGTATAATTTTTTTCAATTAAAATTTCCGGCTTATCAAGACTAATTTCCTGAACAATAATATGGCGCTGGAATAGAGGCCAAAAAGCATAGCGCAGGGTTAAAGCGTCGGCGCGGACAAAGGGTTCGTTGGAAAAACCCTGACGATTGGCAATCGCTATCTTTTCCAGTTTAATGCCGGTCCAGAGATTAAAAGAGACTTTGGCTATCCTGACTTCACGGCCGAGCGTTGCTGAAAGCTTGGCGGCGGCCAGATCTTTGATTTTATTGACGGGAAAGATGAGCGGGATGGCGACAAAACCGATGAGCAGAAACGCCAACACAGCAACAACTATTATTCTGAACCATTTAAATATTTTTTTCATTTGCAGTACCTCACCAGAGCATTATATGAAAAATATAGTATAATAAGCAAGAGATGAAAAAAGGGATTGTGATTCTTGGCTCGACCGGTTCGATTGGCAAACAAGCCCTGGAGGTTGTTTCTATTTTTCCCAGCGCCTTAACCGTCACGGCTTTAGCGACGAAAGATGACGTCTCTACGATCGTTGAACAAATAAAAAAGTTCTCCCCTAAGATTGTCTCGGTCGACAGTGAAGTAATTAAACAAAAAGTTGAAACATTACTGGGCGTTTCTAAAACCCAAATTGTTTTCGGCCCGGAAGGCCTGCTCAAGGCAGCCACGGAACCGAGCGCGAAAATGGTGGTGGTCGCGATTCCCGGGGCGTGCGCCTTAACCGCCGTTTTGGCAGCGATTAAATTGAAAAAAGATATCGCACTGGCGACGAAAGAAGTGCTGGTCGCCGCCGGCGAAATATTTATGAAGGAAATTAAGGCCGCCGGCGTCAAGATTTTTTCCATCGACTCTGAACACAGCGCAATTGCTCAATGTCTGCAAGGCGAGGATCCAAAAACGGTTAAAAAGATAATTCTGACCGCGTCAGGCGGCCCGTTTCTCAAAACTCTAGCGGAAAAGTTTGCGCAATTAACAGCGAAAGAAGCGCTCCAACATCCGACGTGGAAGATGGGGCCGAAAATTACCATCGATTCCGCGACTTTAATGAATAAAGGATTTGAGGTCATCGAAGCGCACTATCTTTTTGGTCTCGATTATGCACAAATCGAAGTTATGATCCATCCGCAGAGTATTATTCACTCCATGGTCGAATTTGTCGACGGTTCGGTGAAGGCCCAGCTCGGAGCGCCAGACATGCGCGTGCCGATTCAATACGCGTTATTGGAATCAAAACGCCAAGGTAATCATTGGAGCCGGTTAACCTTAGCCCAAATGACGAAACTGGAATTCCTGGCGCCGGATAAAGAGAAGTTCCCTTGCCTAACTTATGCATATGAGGCGGGGAAAGCTGGAGGGACACTGCCAGCGGTAGTAAATGCCGCCAATGAAGAGGCGGTTAAATTATTTTTGGCCGGGAAAATAAATTTTGCTCAAATTGCTCAAAAAATTAAGCAGGTGCTAGAGCGGCATGAAAATCAGCCTAACCCCACGCTGGAGGCAATCCTCGCGGCCGATCAATTTGCCCGTACGCAAGTGCTATGATATACTTAATTTCATGGTGCACGACGATAAAATAGAAATTTTACGCCACTCCGCCGCGCATATCATGGCGCAAGCAGTTCAAGCCCTTTTTCCCGGAGTAAAGCTGGGAATTGGTCCCGCCATTGAAAATGGCTTCTATTATGACTTCGATATGCCGGAACAGCTCTCGCCCGAAGATCTCCCCAAAATTGCAGCCAAGATGCTGGAAATTATCAAACACCAGCACAAATTTGAACGACAGGAACTGGACAAAGCTGCCGCGCTTAAACTTTTTATTGATCGCGGCGAGACCTATAAGGTTGATTTACTGAACGGGATTGAAGCGGAGAAAGTCACGATCTACAAAAACGGCGATTTTATTGACCTCTGCCGTGGGCCGCATATCGAACATACCGGACACCTGAAAGCCTTCAAGCTTCTCTCGATCGCTGGGGCCTACTGGCATGGAATTGAAACCAATCCGATGATGCAGAGAATTTACGGTACAGCTTTTTCAAGCCAGAAGGAACTCGACGAATATTTAAAAAATTTAGAAGAAGCAAAAAAACGCGATCATCGCAAACTGGGCAAAGAACTGGACCTTTTTTCTCTGCACGAAGAAGCCGGAGCCGGCTTTGTCTATTATCATCCCAAAGGCGCGATTATCCGCAATTTGATCGAGGATTTTTTACGTCGAGAGAATATTAAGCGCGGTTACCAGCAGGTTTACATCCCTCATCTGGCCAAAGTCGATCTGTGGAACACTTCCGGCCACACGAATTATTACCGTGAAAACATGTACTTCATGGAAATTGATAAACAGGAGTATGTGGTCAAGCCGATGAATTGTCCTGGTCATATTTTAATTTACAACCGTAAACCAGTCAGTTACCGTGATCTCCCCATCCGCTTTTTTGAAATGGGGACGGTCTATCGTTATGAAAAGTCAGGCGTTCTCCATGGTTTGCTTCGTGTTCGCGGCTTTACTCAAGATGATGCTCATATCTTCTGTCGCTTGGATCAATTGGAAACAGAAATTTTATCGGTTCTGGAATTTATCAGTTTCACCATGAAGACTTTTGGTTTTGAATATGAAGTTAATCTCTCAACCCGCCCGGGAAAATATGCCGGAACAGTTGAAAAATGGGATAAGGCGACCGAGATATTACAGCGTGCTTTACAGGATCGTAATGTTCCATTTGAAATTGATCCGGGAGCTGGGGTTTTCTACGGACCCAAAATTGACGTTAAATTAAAAGATGCTCTGGGCCGCTTGTGGCAGGGGCCGACGGTTCAGGTCGATTTTAATCTGCCGGAGCGCTTTAATTTACAATACACGGCTGATAATGGGAGTCGCCAAACTCCGGTTATGGTCCACCGTGCGATTTTAGGGAGCATTGAGCGGTTCTTTGGCGCGTTGATCGAGCATTATGCTGGGGCTTTTCCTTTATGGTTAGCGCCGGTTCAGGTCGTTCTTCTCCCCATTGCCGATCGTCATAATGAATACGCGCAAGCTGTGGCGGATAAATTGGCGGCCGAAGGTTCCCGGGTTGAGGTTGATTCCCGCCGGGAAAAAATTGGCGCCAAAATCCGCGACGCCCAGATGCAAAAAATTCCTTACATGCTAATTGTTGGCGACAAGGAAGCCCAGGAGCAGACTGTGGCAGTGCGCCATCGCAGTGAAGGGGATCTGGGCGGAAAAAAGATCCAGGAATTTCTACAGATAATTAATCAAACCATCTAAGAACAGCTCTGACGAATAGTATTTCTTCGCACCCGTAAACCCCTTCCCACTTGCCGACGCATCTTTTTATCAACCAGGGACCCATTTTCCTCTTGTTCCAAGGGATTTTCTTCGCAAAGGCAAGTTTTGCTTGATATCATAAC
>JACRKQ010000034.1 GCA_016219705.1 Candidatus Saganbacteria bacterium
ATCCCAGGACGCTACCGACATGCGAGCTGATATCGCCTTAATCAATGTTTTTAAATTGATCAACAAAGGGCGGCTCAATCTGCTGGAGGCCATCCGTAAAGTCAGCCAGAAGAAATATGAAAAACTGCTTAAGCGTTCTGATATCAAAGTCCAAGACAATTCCAAAAACAAACAAAAACACTTTGAAGAATTAATCGCGGCGGCAGGGTTGGTTTATGATGCGGCTAAACGGGCCACTTCGCTTAATGGGGATCTTGGGATAGTGAAAGAGCTTGAACTGCTGGGCAGAATACTGGAGGAGAGAAAAGACGAACGGTTTGATGAGGAAGGCAAAAAACAACAAAAAGAAGACGAACAAAAGATTATCGGTAAAATGATTAACACCACCGACCCCGATGCCAACTGGGGAGCCAAGTCAGACAAGAAGTTCTTTGCTGGTTACAAAGTAAATACGGACCACAGCTACGACATGATTACTGAAATTACCGTCAACAAAGCCGGCCACCCAGAAGAAAAAGCAGCAGCCGGTTTACTAGCCGAGCAAAAAGACAACCTGGGGATTGTTCCTCTGCATTTCACCGCTGATGCTAAAGATGAATTCTCCTGGGAAAACGGCCATCTCTTCTGTCCAGGCGGTTATCCGGCAGAATATATGCGCAATGATGACAACAAGATGGGATTTGAATTTAAATTTAATGCCGATGTTTGCTACGCCTGTGAGCGGCGCTCTGAATGCACCAGCGCCCAAGATGGTCGCAGTGTTTTTGTCTCCCACACTCAGTTGGAAAGACAAAACGCGCTTTCCTTTAATGTTACCGATGAATACCAAACAATTTACAACGAACAGCACTGGAAAGTGGAACCGAAAAACGCCGACCTCAAACGCTATTGTGGTCTTAACCGAGCCAGGTATCGCGGCTTAGGCCGAGTTAGAATTCAAGCCTGTTTATCTGCCACGGCTTCTAATTTCAAGAAAGTCGCGAGATGGATCATGGGAAAAGTCAAAAATGGTGTCTACAAAACGCTGGCCAAGATAGCGGCGCTAGCGCCGCCCAAGGGCGAACTCCGCCCAGAAACCGGTTAAGCGACAAAAAATGAAGGTAAAAGAAGAAAGACCAAGAGAGAGAACAAAAAAGAGGCTAAAATCAGCCTCCTAAATTCTCTTCAAGCCCCAATATTTTTTTAATTGCAAATTTTTCGGGACTCTCCTATATATTTATCGTATAAAAGTGCAAAAAACTGCAGGGAAAAATCCCAATCTTGCAACCCCCAGCCGCTGTGTTAGAATAACCACAATGGCGCGCGGAATTATTATTTCTATTTTTGTCCTGCTTATCAGCAGCTTGGCCAGCGCCGGGCTTTTTATTGCTGAACCGCTTGATAAAACCACCACTTTTTCCCGCGTAATAATGCTCAAAGGGGCGGTGCGGGATGTCGCCGAATTAAAAATTAACAACCAGGCAATAGAATTTTTTCCGGACGGAAAATTCACCTGCGGCCTAGTCCTGCGTCCCGGTAAAAATCTGGTTGAAGTCAAAACTCAAGATACTGCCGGTAAAGTATTGACTAAAAAAGTCCGCCTTCTTTACCTCGTTAATTATCCTGATATGGAAAGCTTATTTGACGGCCAGGAGCATTGGGCCCGGCCGCAGGTTGTTTATCTCTCAACTCTGGGTTTTATCGAAGGGGAGCCCGATGATAATTTTTACCCCAGCAACCCGATCAGCCGCGGGGAATTAGCCACTTGGCTGGCCCGGGTCAAAAAACTCCAAGTTTCCGCGTTGATCGAGGACGTCTTTTTTGATGTGCCCAAAGAACATTGGCGGGCTCCTTACATAAAAGCCGTGGTCGACGCTGGTTACATGATGGGATATGATAATCAAACTTTTGGTTTGGACGATCCCCTCTCCCGCCGCCATGCCGCGGCCATTGTTACCCTGGCCGAGGGAATTGACGTGATCGAAGGGGTAAAATCTTTATTTGTCGACGTCAAAAGGGCGGAGAAGGGGGCGCTGCCTATTTATATCGCCAAAGAAAAAGGTCTAATTAAAGGTGTTTCGACGGAGCTCCCAATATTTGAGCCGGAAAGGGCGATGACGCGGGCGGAAGCGGCGGTTTTGCTCGGACGTTTCCAGCGTTCCCATATGGCCATCCAATATCTTTTTAATTTTAACCAGGGCTTTTCTCCGCAGGTATACTGCGGCCTTAATACGGCGCCAAAAATTCTTTCTTTTGTCGTGCAGCCGGAAACAATCAAGCTTAATCGTAAAACAACGGTCAATCTAACGGTAAAAATTGCTCCCCGCGAAAATTTCCAGCCCGTGGCCAAAGTGACAGTCGATCTAAGTGAATTGGGCGGCGCGGCCGATGCGCCCATATCTGACGCTTTGAACATTAATCTCGAACCCAAATTAAGCGGAACTAAAACATTGCGCGTCACCGCGATTGATAAACTCGGCTGGCAAACGGAAGGAGAAGCGCAATTAACTGTTACAGAATGAAACTAGGCAGTCTCCTCATCTTTAGCCTGCTTCTTGCCGCGGGGATCCTCACGCCCGCTGTCGCTGACCTGCGCGATCTCGGAGTTGAACCGCTCCAGGCGACGGTGACCGGCCGTCCCCTAGGTCTCGGCGGAGCTTTTGTCGGCTTGGCCGATGATCCCCAGGCTGCGCTTTACAACCCCGCCGGCTTGGCCTGGAACAAGGGGGTGGCGATTTCCGCGCAAGATGGAAATAACATCTCCGTGACCCAGGCTTATCCCAGCGGCAATAATTATGCTTTTGGTTTCGCATTGTTAAAAAGTCAACTGTCAAAAATAATTATTTCTCCCACGGAAGAAGCCAATTTTTTTAATACAACCGCTTACCTCTCTTACGGCGCTAAACTAACTTTTATCCCCTGGCTGGAACAGAATGTTTTTTTTCAGCGTTTTGCCCTCGGTTTTAGCGTTAAAGGAATTGTCAATCAGACACTGCAGCGCACAGGACAGACTGATCGTTCGGCAACGGGATGGGATGTTGATCTTGGAATGCTCTGGAGGCCGGAAGATTGGTGGTCGGTTGGGGCGACGTTGCAAAATGCTTTGCCGAAGAGCAGTGGCGCGGCGATAAAATGGGACATTGGCAGCAGTGAAGGGATCCCGCTGACCACGCGGTTGGGCGGCGCGGTCAAGGTCATTGGAGATATTGGCGCGCCGATTTTTAGCGACGGGCACGAAGCGCTTTTTGCGGGTGAAGCGGATTTCACAAACCAACAATCATTCTGTCGTCTGGGCGGCGAATATGGTTATTTCAAGACCATTTACGCGCGCCTCGGCTGGCAGCAAGCAAATTCGCTGACAGGTCTAACCTCTGATATTACTTATGGCCTGGGTTACAGAAATGAGCTTTGGGGCTGTGACCTGGCCGGTTACCGTGAGCCGACAAACAACCAGCGCTACGTAACTTTCTCTCTATTATATTTCCCGGCTGATTGGATTATTCTGCGCAGCCTCGACATCGAACGGCCCCAGCTTATGCTGGAACAGCCAATTGAAATGATTTCCCTCCAGGATAATATTTCTACTTATGATGACAAGATCGAAGTCTCCGGCCGCGTTAAGCCGGGAGTCTCTGTCTACATTAACGGCCTGCCGGTTGACATCGGAGCCGACGACTCTTTCAAAACAGTTATTCCGCTGCGCTTAAAGAAAAATTTAATCATGGTAGAAGCCCGCTATCAGGGGGAAAAGAAGAGCTGGAAATACAAAGTCTTCAGGAAAACCCGAATCTATGTCCCCGATGCGGCGCAGAGTAAAAACGTAACCGAGAAAAAAGAAAAAGTGGAAAACTTGATGAGCCTGGGAGTGATCGAAATTAAGCCCGATGCCAGTTTTGTCATGGAAGCCGGAATTACCCGCGGCGAATTAGTGAGTTGGCTGGTAAAATCGGCCGATTTCCCATTAGCGGCAGTTTCCCGGGACCTGTTTGTTGATGTGCCCTTCGACCATCCTCTGGCCCCGTTCATCAAAGCGGCCGTCGATCGCAATTTAATAAAGCCTTTTGCTGACGGGACATTCCGGCCCAACGCGCTGGTTTCCAAAAAAGATGGCGATATAATTTTTGCTAAATTTGGAACGAGTAATCGATGAAAGCTAAATTTCAATCAGGTTTTATAATTTTTGTGATTTTTTGGTGCTGTTCCTCGTCAATTCTGGCTGAAGAGCAAGAAGCTCCTTTGACCCGCGGGGACGCGGCTATGCGCATTACGGCGGCTGATTTTGTTAAGAAAAAAGTTGGGGAACTCCTTTCCTGGACGGTGGGGTATGATCTTTCCCGGGTCAATCGCGCTAATTTAACGCCGATAATTAATTATGTCAAGGCCGTGCCGAAGCGTGTTCCTCCCGATGGTCGCACGGTCCTCGAAATCACGGCGGCGGTGGACGATCCCGGCGGTTTAGGCAATATTGCCGGCGTCAGGGCGGATCTTAGCGGGATTGGACGTCTGCCGAACACCATGCTGGTCGACAACGGGCTATTTGGAGACGCTAAAAATGGCGACGGTATTTATACTTTACAAAGCAGTGTGGCAACACAGACGGAACTTGGGCCCAAAGAGATTCCGGTCGCGGTCGCCAATAAAAAAGGCTGGCTGGCCCTGGCGAAAACTTCTTTGGATATTAAGAAAAATCCCGCTATAATTGAGGCGCAGTTTGTGCCCGAGCGGGCGCGGGCTGACGGCCAGACGGTAATCACCTTGACGGCGCGTCTGGATAACCCGGGGAGGATTGGAGATATCAGGAGCGTGACCCTTGACTTGCGCGGCGCAAATATTGCCGACCTCCTTATACTGCGCAATGATGGCCGGGAGGGGGATATGCTGGCCGGCGATGATCTCTTTACGGTGCGGTTCACGACGCCGCCGACCGTGCCGGCTGGTAATTATCCGGTGCGCTTGAATGTCGTTAATTTGGCCGGTGGTTTTGCGGCCCAGGATATAATATTAAAGATTTATAAATAAATGTTCTCAACTACTACGATCATCAGCATTTTTACGGAGATTTTTGCCGCCGGAATTTTAGGCGCCGGCGTTTTCACTTTTTTAATCAGTTATTTTACGCGCAAAAAAACGAAAGACCTGGCGCTCTTTTTTGTTTTTCTCTCTTTGTTTTTTCATGTCGCGGCGACGCTGGTTTCACAAATGATGTTTAACTTCGGCCGTGATTTATCCGAACTGATTTTTATCCATAAAAGCATCTACACCAGCCTGATTATTTGCGGGTTCTTTATCTGGGTTTTTATCGGTGAACGGTTTTTTGGCCGCTTCTTCCGGTTTAGTTACCTGTTGGTCGGTTTGCTGGCCGGATTTCTGACCTATCGCGTCTGGGAAACGGCGGTCAATTTAATTTATCGCGAAGGGGTAGTGGAACCGTTTGTGGCTTTTGCCCAGCCAGTTCCCGCCAAACCATTTTTTGCTTTATGTTTAGGTCTGCTGGCTTGTTTTGCCTTGGCTGCTTCTTGGCGGCGGTCGGGAGGGGAGCGCAAATTAGCGCTTTACCTGGCAGAATCAGCGGTCATTTTCCTGCTGGCCCTGCTTGGCGCTTTCCTTTACGTGCGCTTTGCTTCCGCGGCTTATCTCGTCTTATCCTGGATTTTAGTTCTGGTGGGCAGCCTGGGTTTTTTATTAGCCGAAGTGATTTCTCCTAATTCACCCGAAGCGCAGCGCCCCCTCCAATTTTTGCGCACCCGTATTTTATTTAAGTTAATGCTGATTTTCGTCCTGCTGATCGTTGTCCTTTTTGAAGCGACAACTTTGGCCACGATTAATATCGGCAAGTCAGCGCTCTCCCGCTCGATTGTCGGTAATTATCAGTGGGTGGCCAAAGGGCTGGCGGAAAAAATTGCCGCTTCCCCCGGGCGGCCCGATCCTACCCGTCTTAAAAAACTAGTTTCCGCTACGCAGATGGGGAGCCAGAGCGTAGCTTTTATTGTTGATGAGCAAGGGCGTTTGGTCGCGCATCCCGATGAAAAGCGAGCGCTGCAGCATGAAGAGATAATGAGCAACCAGGCGGTCAAATGGCTGTTGGCGGGGAAAAAGGGCGGAGGAGAGTTTATCGACGAAATCGGGGCCAGAGTAGTCGGCGCTTATCGCCCGGTCGGTAAATATGGCTGGAGCGTGGTGGTTGAGGAGCCGATCGCTTCCGCTTATTTTGAGCTCCGGCGCCTGGAGGTAAATTCGCTGGTTTTTGTAATTATCGGCATTGTTTTAACGACATTAACGGGCATCTTTTTTGTCGGCTCAATCGAGCAGCCGATTAAAAAATTGACAACAGGGACAGAAGCTGTGGCCAGGGGTGATTTGCGCTGGCAGGTGGCGGTAGATTCCAGCGATGAGCTAGGGCGGCTAGCCAAAGCTTTTAACCAGATGACGAAAGATTTACGGGACAGCCAGGAGCGCCTGGTTCTGTCGGAAAAACTTGCTTCTTTGGGGACAATGGCGGCGGGGATGGCGCATGAAATTAAAAATCCTTTGGTCTCTATCCGCACTTTTACGCAGCTGCTGAATCAGAAGTGGGAAGACAAGGAATTTCGCGATAAATTTGCCACCCTCATTCCTCACGAAATTGAACGGATCAACCGTATTGCTGAAAGTTTGCTAAAATTCGGCCGGCCGATGAAACCGGAGATGAGCAAGGTCGATATCAATTCTTTGCTCGATGAAGTTCTCCTTTTGTTTGAGAGCGAATGCAAGAAAAATAATGTCCGGGTGACCAAAAAATTTGCCAGCCTGCCGGAAATTACCGGCGATGCCGGGCAGATGCAGCAAGTCTTTGTCAACCTCATCAAAAATGCCATTGAGGCGATGCAGGAATCCGGCGGAGAAATGGTCATAAAAACAGATTTAGGCGAAGTCCAGAATCTCGGCAAAATGGCGCGCGAAGGGAGAAGGGCAGGGGAAGAGATGATCTGGGGTGAAGAGTGCGAAGCAGCTAAACCGATCCCGGCGGTTTTTATCGAAATATCTGATACCGGCGAAGGGATATCGGAAGAGCATCTGAAAAGCTTGTTCGATCCGTTTTTTACGACGAAGATGACTGGCACTGGCATGGGTTTGCCGATTACATTGCGTATTATTGAAGAGCATCACGGGTCGATCAAGGTCAAGAGCCAAGTTGGCAAGGGGACAACTTTTATCGTAACGCTGCCGCAGGGCGGTGATACCGCGGTCTGCTTGAAATGACCAAGTCGGTTATTAAATTCGGCACTGATGGCTGGCGCGGGAAGATCGCGGAGGATTTTACTTTTGACAACCTACGCTTGGCGACCCAAGCGTTAGTCGATTATTTAAAACAGCAAGGCGTGGCTAATAAAGGGGTAGCGGTCAGTTACGATAATCGTTTTCGCTCCGAACATTTCGCCCAAGCGGCGGCCGAGGTCTGCTCCGGCGCTGGCTTAAAGGTTTTTTTAACCAAACGTTCGGTCCCAACCCCAGTTCTTTCTTATACCGTGAAAAATCTCGACTTGGCGGCCGGCATCATGATCACCGCTTCGCACAATCCGCCGACCTGGAATGGTTTTAAGGTGAAAGAGGCCGTTGGCAGTTCAGCTTTTCCGGAGACAACCAGAGGGGTGGAAGCGGCGCTAAAAGATACTCTATTAATTGTTCCTTCGGAAAAAAATATTGAAGTCATCGACCCCCAACCAGCTTATTTTGAGAAAATTAAGAGTTTGGTTAATCTTGAGCTGATAAAAAATAGCCGCCTTAAGCCGGTGGTCGATGCTATGCACGGGAGTGGGGCGGGGTACTTTTCGGCTTTGGGATTAGAAGTTAACGAAATTCGCGGTCAGCGCGACACCTTGTTTGGCGGGGTAAATCCAGAGCCGATTCCGGTCAATTTAACTGAATCGCTGAAAGTAGTCAAAAAATATGCCGGCAAAAACAGCGGCCATCTAGTCGCTTGTATTGTCCTTGATGGTGATGCCGACCGTTTAGCGGCGATTGACGGTTCCGGCGCCTTCATCAATACGCATAATGTTTTTTGTCTTTTATTGCATCATCTGGCGGTCAATCGTCATTTGTCCGGTAACGTGGTGAAAACCTTTAATTTAAGCAATTTAATCGATCTCCTCTGCGCTAAATACCAGAGAAAACTTTACGTTACCCCGATTGGTTTTAAATATATTGCCGATTTGATGCTTAAAGAAGATATTGTTATGGGTGGTGAAGAATCGGGGGGGATGGGTTTAAAAGGTTTTATTCCCGAACGGGATGGCATATTAGCGGGTTTAACTTTACTGGAATTGATGGCTACAGAGAAAAAGACCTTAAAGCAAATTCTTGATGGCTTGATGGTCGAATACGGCCGCTTTTATTACAATCGCCTGGATATTCACACTACCAAAGCCCAGATGCTGGTGTCCAGCCTGAAGTCCCAGCCGCCGCCTGAATTTGCCGGCAAAAAAGTGGCCAAAGTTGAAACGCTCGATGGTTTCAAGTTAGATTTTTCCGATCAAGCCTGGATATTATTGCGAGCATCGGGAACGGAGCCTTTACTGCGGATTTATGCCGAGGGAAGATCTCTTGAGGATGTTCAGCGGATGTTGGATGCTGGAAAGGCCCTCACCCGCTAACGTTGCAGTAACTTAGCTTGCACCACCATACCCAGCTTGTTATAATGCCTTCATATGGCGATGTTTGAACGTTTCAGCGAACGGGCAGTCCGGGTCATTATGGCCGCCCAGGAGGAATCCAAACGCCTCGGCTCCGTTTTTGTCGGCGCGGAACATCTATTATTGGCGATGCTGCGCGAAGGCGAGCCGATAATTTTGCGAACTTTTGATTCTTCCCGTATCGATCCCATCCTCTTGAAAGACCAGCTTGAGCAGTCTTTAACCGAGCATATTATTGATAAACGGACAACCATCGAAGCTCCTTTTAACACCCAGGTCAAAAAAGTTATCGAACTGGCCTGGGATGAGGCGCGGGCTCTGGGGCACAATTATGTCGGCGTGGAACATCTCTTTTTGGGCGTTATCAGGGAAGGGACGGGTGCTACCGGGCAAATTTTGAACAATTTGGGCATCACCATTAATTCTGCGAAAACACGGATTGTGGCCGCCCTGGGTGAAGGTGTCTCCCAGCGCAAGGCCCCCCGGGTGACAAAAACACCGACTTTGGATTCTTTCAGCCGTGACTTAACAAATATGGCCCGCAACCGCCGTCTCGATCCGGTCGTTGGCCGGGCAAAAGAGATTGAACGAGTTACCCAGATTCTCTCTCGTCGCAAAAAAAATAATCCCTGTTTAATCGGTGAGGCTGGCGTGGGAAAAACGGCGATCGTTGAAGGCTTGGCTCAACGTATCGTTTCCGGTAATGTGCCACCCCCTTTGATGCGCAAACGTCTGGTTACCTTGGACATGGGATTATTGATTGCCGGGACCCGTTACCGCGGCGAATTTGAAGAGCGGATGAAAAAAGTTATCGATGAAGTTTTACGTGACGGTGAGGTTATTCTTTTTATTGATGAATTACATACTTTAATTGGAGCGGGCGCGGCCGAAGGGGCGATGGATGCGGCCAATATTTTAAAGCCGGCTTTGGCGCGTGGCGAGCTGCAGTTAATTGGTGCGACGACAATTGATGAATTTAGAAAAAGGATTGAATCTGACCCAGCATTGGAGCGGCGTTTCCAGTCGGTCATGGTTGGGGAGCCGAGTGTGGCGGAGACGATCGAAATACTTAAAGGCCTGCGCGAACGTTATGAGGATTTCCACCGCGTAAAAATTACCGACGACGCTTTGGTGGCGGCCGCCCGTTTGTCCGCGCGCTATATTGCCGATCGCCATCTGCCGGACAAAGCAATCGATTTAATTGACGAAGCCGCCTCAAAAATTATGCTCCAATCTTCCGCTGCGCCGCCGGAGCTGGTCGATATTTTAAAACAGATTGAACAGACAAAAGCGGAGAAAAATAAGGCAGTTGAGGCGCAAGCTTTTGAACAGGCGGCGAAATTGCGCGATATGGAAGAAGATTTGCGCGTCCAATATGAAAACTTGGCGAAAAAGGTTGAAGGGTCCAATCGCGAAGCTTATCCCGAGGTCTCTTCAGAAGTCATTGCCCAGGTCGTCGCGACCTGGACTGGAGTGCCGGTGACGCAATTGACGGCGGAAGAGACGGAGCGTTTATTAAAGATGGAAGAAGAACTGCGGCAGAAAATCGTGGGGCAGGACGCGGCGATTAATGTTGTTGCCCGTTCCATCCGGCGGGCGCGGGCGGGGCTCAAAGATCCCCATCGCCCCATTGGTTCGTTTATCTTCCTTGGCCCATCTGGAGTTGGGAAAACAGAATTGGCTAAACAGTTAGCCGAGTTTCTCTTTGGCGATGTTGATGCGATGGTCCGTATTGATATGTCGGAATACCTGGAACAGCACACGGTTTCACGGCTGGTCGGTTCTCCTCCCGGTTATGTCGGTTACGGGGAAGGGGGGCAATTAACGGAGGCGGTCCGGCGGCGGCCGCATTCTGTCATCTTATTTGATGAAATTGAAAAAGCGCACCAGAATGTCATGAATATAATGCTGCAGATATTAGATGAAGGTAAAGTCACAGATACGCAGGGGCGGGAAGTTGATTTTAAAAACACGGTGATCATCATGACCAGTAACATTGGGGCGGAGTTTATTAAAAAAGAGACCTCGTTTGGTTTCGTTAACCGGGCTGATGCCCAGGCTTCATACGACAAGATGAAAGATGTTGTGCTGGAAGAATTAGCCAAGCATTTCAAACCGGAATTTTTAAATCGGGTTGACGAGCGGGTGGTATTTCGGCCGCTGTCGAAGGAAGATTTAGCGGCGATTATTGAGATAATGGTGGTGGAACTGAACAAACGTTTGGCAGAAAAAGATTTGACGTTAAATTTAAACAAAAAAGTTAAAACCTTCCTGGTTGATAAAGGCTATGATCCCAAGATGGGAGCGCGGCCGCTGCGGCGGGCGATCCAGGAGTATGTTGAGGACCCGTTATCGGAAGAAGTGTTAAAAGGCAAATTTGGGTTTAACAGTAAAATAAGCCTCTCGATTGAAAAAGATTTAGTTATTTTCAAAGGGACAAAATGGAAGCAACCTGTCAAAGCAGAGTTGCCGCTGCTGACGGAAGAGCCCGCGAAGATCTGAAGGCCCATTGTTTCTAAACAAAGATTTTATTGGTTTTTAAAAGCCTGCTAGCGGCGCTTCTTCAAAACTCGCCCGCCCAGCCAGATAAAACATTCTGCCCAAGAATTCATCCGCCGCCTCAAATGCTTCTTCAGGTGTTGGCAGCTTTTCATGTGGAACTTTCCAATCACTTACGCCGGCTGATTCATTCCCATTGAGGCGATAACCAAGTCTTTCATAAATACTTGCGCAAACCCCACTATCATTGCCTGCTGATCCCACTCCCCCCAAGAGTCAAGCGAGAAAATAGCCTCCGCCCCTTGACCACCCCTCCCACCCCTGTCTATAATTAACGCAGCTGAAGCAAAATCCGAATATCCTAAATCCGAAATCCGAACATGGAGATATTATTAAGAGCAAAATCCGAACATCCTAAATCCGAAATCCGAACGAGGATGGGGAAGTTCTAAATATGAATGCATATGATTTAAGAGAACGAAGTTATAAGTTTGCGGTGGAATTAGTAAGGTTTTTAAACGGCTTAACGCTTTCAAAAATATCATTGCCTATTTTAAATCAGTTGCTTAGATCTGGCACCTCCGTTGGCGCAAATATTGAAGAAGCAGATTCTTCTCCGACCAGGAAAGATTTTAAATATAAAATATCTGTTTCAAAGAAAGAAGCGGCTGAAACAGTATATTGGTTGAAGCTCATAATTGATGCGGAAATCTTGAAAAATTCAGAAAATATTAAAAAAGCTAAAGAATTATTAGCAGAATGCGACCAGCTTTTAAGAATTTTAGGAAGTATTATCAGAAAAGCATAAGATAAAGGTACCGAGTTCGGATTTCGGACATTCGGATTTAGTAATAGTAAGATAAAGGTACCGAGTTCGGATTTCGGACATTCGGATTTAGTAATAGTAAGATAAAGGTACCGAGTTCGGATTTC
>JACRKQ010000003.1 GCA_016219705.1 Candidatus Saganbacteria bacterium
GGAGAAAATATCCGTGTGGCGATACTGATCCGGCCAAGGATAAAAAATTGGCCGTTTTCAACCAAAGAGACACTAGCCCTGTTGATGCGCACCCTGATGGCGCCAGTCCCTTTGGCATAATGGATATGGCCGGGAATGTTTTGGAATGGGTAGCTGATTGGTATTGTAACAAATATAATAAAAGGGATACAATTGATCCTAAAGGGGCAATCAATGGTCATACTAAGGTTCTTCGCGGTGGTTCGTGGTGCAGCTTCAATTCCGCCGACTTGCGAGGCGCGTACCGGGACAGCTGTCATCCTGAGGATCGTTACTTCGACCTCGGCTTCCGTGTTATCGAGGAATTATAAATAAACTTTATCCTTTTAATCTTTTAACCCACTCTCGGAACAAAAGATCATTATAAAAATAAATGCCCTCATCGCTTTTATCAAGATAACCAGTGTCAATTAGTGATAAAAGAGATCTGTTTACTTTTGAAGGGAAGCCCAATTGATATTTATTAAGAAAATTTTTTGAAAGAACTTTTTCTCCTCCTTCGATAGCAATGGCTTTAAGAACTTGCCTTTTGCTGGGGATCAGGCGCGACCATTCCAAATGGAAATTTGAAGAAGATTGGCTCACAAGCCTTTCCAGGACAGTTTTAATGTCTATTGGTTCGATTTTTTTACTGGCTGCGGAAAAATCCCATAGCTCATGACAGAGCATTTGGACGTAATAAGGTATGTTTTCCGCCGTTTTGATGATTTGTTCTATCGTTTCATCTGAAATTTTAATTTTTCCCGACAAGAATTTTTGTTTTATAAAAATGGCAAATTCATCGGATGGAATTTTTTCAAGAAACAAGATCGGACCGACTTTATAAAACGGTCTTTGGGGGGAATTTGCCATTTCAAAGAGGAGATGCTGTTTTGAACTGGCAAAAATATAAGCCACCTTACGCTGGTGCTGGATGCTGGCTCTAAGCTTGCCTTCAATGGTCCCCCCATTTAGATTAAGTATTTCCTGGAATTCATCGAAAACGATTAACAGTTTCTTGTTTTGTCTTTTAGCGATTATTTCAGGTAGCTCAAAGATTTGATTGGCCATATGTTCAAAGGCGGAGCTGGGATAATCATAGCCTAAAGAAACGGGGGGTTGCCCCAGTTCATCCATTTTGAGGTCGGCTCGAAAGCCAGGAATGACATTTCTCAAAAAGGATAGGATTTTATCCAAAGTGGTGGCCTGCCGGGACAAGGCTAAAAGATAAGCGTTTAAAAATTCTTTGTAAGAAGCAAAGCCTTCCAGGTCAAGAAAAACAGTCAAAACTTGTTTTTTCTTTAGTTTTTCTATCAAGGCTTTGATCAAAGAGGTCTTACCCAATCTTCTGGCTGAAATAAGAAATATTTTTTGGGAGGCTAAAACGTCCTTTTCTAAATTAGCGATCTCTGTTTTGCGATTGCAGAAATATTCCTTGGTCACTGATTCGCCATAGATAAAGGGATTCTCCATATATTTTCTCCATTACATACACTTATTTGTATTACGCAAATAAGTGTAACACAACAATCGCCGATTGGCAAGGAAAGCAGATAAACATCAGCAATTCCTTGACCGGCGATATCAAAACCGGTTCCGTGGTCGACGGAAGTTCGGATAGCGCCAAGTGAGTGCGGGAGGGAAAGGAGCAAGCAATGGAATGTATAAAGTTCTTCGTGGCGGGTACTGGTACAACTACAGTTCCGGTTTCCTGCGAAGCGCAAACCGGGGCGGTGTTTATCCTGATGATCTTACCGACGTCATCGGCTTCCGTGTTGTCGAGGACCTGTTGGACTAGCCGCCTTTTTCACGAATTGATTCTTCGGTAACAACATAAAAATTTCTTTCAAGAATGATATTCCCCTGTTTGTCAACCTGACCGTAATCCACATAACGGTTGGTGAAAATTGTTAGCGGGACTGTAATTGTTAATGGACGACGTTCCTTAACGCAAGCGCAAAAACTTTGTCCATGTTATAGCCAGTGCTGTTAAATCCTTGGTAAACATAAATACCTTCCGGGGAATAGAGGAGAACCGCATTGGCGACTTGATGGCCGCGATCATTAAAGACCTGAAGGAAACCAGATTGAACTTCCGTGCCGTGGACATAAGGCATCTCGCGATGCAGGCCGCGGGGATCAAAACAGCCCGGGACGTCAACGCCAGTGTTGACTTCGGTAAAAAAATCTTTCTTGATGGTTGCTCGAAATGTTTTGGCCAGTACTGCCTCCAAGATTGGCTGGTTTTCCAGATTTTTAACAATTTCCAAAATGTGACCGAGCCACTCTCTAAGATTTGTCTGATCATTTGGCGTTTGAATAATTATGTTAACGAAACGCTTGGCCTGCTGGTGGGAATCGAGGGAAGCGGCATAGTCAAGGGTTAAAGGGTGGTCCTCAATTTTATCAATACCCAGCTGGAGCGCGATTTCCACCAATTCAAATGTTGCCGATAAGACTTGGCGTTTTCGGTCAACAGGGGTTAATCCTTCTGATAGATTTACCGTCAAATCAACCCCCGTTGCCCAAAGGGCTTCTTTATAACCGGCAGCAATTAATTTCGCTTTCATTTCTTGATTTCCCAATTGCCCGGCCGGTAAGCCTTTATTGTTGGCCGCCCAAAGAATTCTAGCCAAATCTTTGGTTGTCAACGAATAAAGCCGGGAGTTCATTGCCAAGCCCGCTTTTGCTTCCGCATCGACTTGAAGCAGCTCGGTATAATCGGCTAAAACTTTCATTCTGATACGCAGGTCAATCCGGCGATTGCCAATAAACTGGCACAGTAGCATACAGCGAACCTCTATTAGATCAGTCCTAATGGCGTCTGCCAGATAAACAAAATAACTTTGGACTTGAGAAATAATAATTTCAATGATCAAGTCGGCAAGCTCCTTGCAGGATAGACCGCTTTTTGAGGCTGTTTCCTCATAAAGGAGTTGCCCAAATCCCCGTAAGATTTGCGGGTTGTCTTCCCAGGCGGGTAAATTTTCTAGCAGTTCAGCTAAAATGGCTTTAGAGCAGATGTCGGGCAAAATATCTTGGATAACTGACCAGGAAAGTTTCTTATCAGATTTACTCAAGAAGGCGCCTTTGGCAATCATGATATTTGCTAACGAACCGGCTTGGCAAGGGTCCAGTTCATCAAGGTTAACGGCCAAAAGAGCCAGCCTGCCCAAACCTATGGCAAAGAATGAACTTTCCCAAACTGGGTCAACTACGTTCTCCAAATTTGCCAAACGCTGGCCAAGCGAGTGGTTAACATCCGGATCGAGATCGGCTTCTTTACTGACAAATCTAGCAAAGGCGGGGAGCGCCGTCATGGCTCGGGGCGCCGCCTTAAAAAGTTTTTGTCCAACGCGAAACAGGGAGTGACAGCAGGCTTGTTTATCTTGAGGATAAATTGCCCCTCTGTCGGGGAAGAGACGAACAACCGCAGGTAAAAGATAAGCATAAATTTCATCGGTCATTTTGCCATTTTTGTAGCTTTGGTCGCAGAGAAGTTTAGCAACGGCTTCGAAGCCGAAGCGAGCAACCAAAAGATGCGCCGCCCGCAAAACAAGCAGGCTGCTGCTATTAAAAGAAACAGATTGGAGAAGGTGCGTCGCAATTGCCAGACTATCCCAGCCATGCTGATCAATGAGCGATAGAAGTAATTTATCACTTTCGTGACCAAAACCACCGGTAATACTTAAAAGAGAATTTTTTTTGAAGATTAGCCAAAAGGGAAAAGGACTCTAGCGGGCGCTGCCAGTACTTACAGCCTCGGCTGCATAGCAGCGGTGGGCGCGCACCCTGGCGGTGAAAGCGGCGAATTCACTAGGTGAATATTCAAAAGGAAATCGATCGACTTGGAGCGGATGATTTCCCAAGGGCTTGGATGGGCGAAGGGTTGGTAGAAGATTTATCCTTCTGCTGGGTCTGTTGGGTGGCGGAAATCTGATTGACTTGATTGACTGCGGCATACAGAATTATCGTCCAGCATAACCAGAAATTGCAGAGTATTTTTACCGCAGAATCTTTAAGACTCTCTCAACTAGTTGCTTAATCTCTTTTTTATCCCGCCCTTCGGCGATAACGCGGATAATCGGTTCGGTGTTGGAGGCGCGGACATGGACCCAGGCTTGCGGCAAAACAACTTTTATCCCTTCCGTTAAAATTAAATTTTTTTTATTAAATTGCCCTTTAACTTTGGCCAGCGCGATGTCAATTTTGTGCTGGTCAGGACAGACGATTTTTTCTTTGATGACAAAATAATGGGGCAGAGCGTCGATTATTTGACTTATCGTCTGTTTTTGTCTGGCCAATAATTTCAAAATAATGGTAATGCCAGCCATAGCGTCGCGGTTAAAGCCAACTGGCGGATAGATAACTCCGCCGTTGCCTTCGCCGCCGATTAAGCCGCCCAAAGCTTTCAGTTTTTCCGCGACATGAACTTCTCCAATCTTGGTCCGCACGACTCGAGCAGTATTTTTTTTGGCGATATCGTCGAGCAGCATTGTAGTTGAAAGATTCGTCACGACAAGGCGATGTTTTGGATCAGCGCGCCGCTCATTTTCCAGCAGGTATTTTACGGCGAGAGCTAAAGTTAATTCTTCCCCGGCTGGCTTGGCTTCATTGGTAATAATGGCCAAGCGGTCGGCGTCGGAATCGAGGGCAAAACCGATATCGGCCTTGGTGGCTTTAACTAATCTTATTAAGTCTTTTAAGTTTTTGGCGATTGGTTCGGGGTCATGGGAAAAGGGTTTTGTGATGTCGCAGTTAATGGCAAAAATCTGGCAGTTTAGCTTTCCCAATAATTCCGGGACAATAATTGAGCCGGCGCCGTTGCAGCAATCGATGGCAACCCTAAATCTGCGGCGGCGGACAACTCCTAATTGAAGTGTTTGCAGAATTTTCCGAACATGAAAATTATTAGCAGAATTATTGACCGTAACGCCAGTGGAGGCGCCGGCCACAAATTTTTTGGTCTCAAAAATTTTAATAAGTTTTTGAGCCTGCGGCGCGTTTAAAAAAATACCATCGTGACGCATGAACTTCAAGCCATTCCAGGGGAGGGGGTTGTGCGAAGCGGTGATAACCATGCCGCCATCAGCTTTTAGCTCCCGGACCATGATGCCGACGGTAGGGGTGGGGCAGATGCCTAGATCAATTACCCGGCAACCGGTGGCTAATAAGCCGGAGAAGACAATCCCTTTTATAAATTCCGAAGAAGCGCGGGGATCTGTTCCGATGACAACGGTTCTCTCGCCCGGATTGCCATCTTGCAGAGACGAACCAAAAGCTTTGGCAAAATCCAAACAAATTTCCGGGGTCAAGGCTTCTGGCACAAAGCCTCGGATGCCGGAGATGCTGATTTTCAGGCTCATTTGTTGACTATTATAACACAACCTGATAAACTTTGAAAAAAATGGGAAATCCAATTATTCTTGGCGCAATCATGCCGCATCCGCCGATATTAATTCCGGAGGTTGGCCGCCAGCGTTTAAAAGAAGCCAATAAAACAGTTAAAGCATTAGCTGAACTTCAGCGCCGCTTTAAGGCCGCACAATTTGATACCGTCGTCATTATCACCCCGCATGGTGAAATCGGTCAGGCCTCCGTTCCCGTTTATACCAGTCATGTGTTTGAAGGGAGTTTTGCCCAATTTGGGTTAAGTAAACCCGTTTTTCAGGTTAAAGGCGATACGGAACTGAGCTTGGCAGTGATTAAAGATTGTGGTCTAGCGACAAATTGTCCCTCCACTTTGCTGGACCACGGTCTTTTGGTTCCGTATTATTTTCTGCAGGCGGCAGGGATAAAAAAACTGCTTCTCCCCATTGCTATTGCGGCAATGAACTTGCCCAAATTATTTAGCTTCGGCCAAAGTTTGACGAAAACGGCGCAGAGATTAGGCCGGCGCCTGCTGGTGGTTGCTTCGGCCGACATGTCCCATCGCTTAACCCCTGATGCTCCGTCGGGTTTTAGTCCGCAGGGGAAAGTGTTCGATGAAAAGCTCGTTCAGTTGGTGCAAGATTATGATGTCGAAGGGATTTTAAATTTTGACGGGCCATTAGCCGATGAAGCTGGTCAGGACGCTCTCTGGTCAATTGCCATTCTATTGGGTGCTTTATCGGGAGCCAAGGTTAAACATGAAGTTTTGTCTTA
>JACRKQ010000035.1 GCA_016219705.1 Candidatus Saganbacteria bacterium
AAATTAAGCGGAAAAGGGGTTCCCATGCCTTGTTAAAATCATGCGAAGAATTTGTTTGCTGAAGTGAATTTTTCCCTTCGGTGTCAAATACTATTCGTCAGGGCTGTGAGGGGGGCAGGCTTGACAATCCAATTTTGTTGATTTATAATGTAAGGAAATAAGTAAAAAGTAAGGAGAAAATTTATGGCGGAATCGGTTTTAACATCGAAGGGGCAAATTACCCTGCCTAAGGACATAAGAGAAGGTTTTGATTTAGGGAAAGGCGACGTGATCGATTTCGTGCGGGAAAAAGATTGGATTATTATGGTGCCCCGCAAAGGAAACCTGCTGGATCTTTTTGGTTCGGTGAAGCATAAGGGTAAGCCGCTTGATTTTACCAGGCTTCGAGCCAAAGTGCTTAAAGCCTTTATAAAATCCCGACACGATTAATAGAATGGAATTGATCGACGCTAATATTCTGATCCGTTTCCTGGTATGCGACCACAAGCAAAAAGCGGAGAAATGCCGTCAGCTTTTAACTTCCGCGGTTGAAAGCAGGCAACGTCTTTATGTTTCTGATTTAACTTTGGCGGAGGTGGTCTGGGTTCTGGAAAAGGTTTATAAATGTCGCCGGCCGGACATCCACTTAAAAATTGAAGCAATTTTGAATACGCCTAATTTGGTTTTTCAAAATAAGGAATTAATGGCCGAAGCGGCAATTTTATATGATGCCCACAATGTTGATTTTATTGATGCTTATCACGCGGCTCTTTTAACTAAACTTGGTATTAAAGAAATTTATTCTTACGATAAAGATTTTGACCGCTTGGCCGGGGTTATAAGAAAAGAACCGTAAATTTTAATTTATTGTATGCAATCCCATTTTCAAAGCCGCCAGCGCCGCTTCCTGTAAGACTTCCGGATAGCTGGGGTGAGCCTGGAAAATATTAGCGAGGTCTGCGACTTTCATTTTTTGTTTTAAAGCAATTACGGCGCAGCCAATTAAACTGGTCGCTTCCGGCCCGATAATATGTACGCCTAACAGTTGGCCGTTTTGATCAGCGACAACTTTAACGAACCCTTCAATCTCTTCCATAGCTTGAGAAATTCCCAAAGCGCCAAAAGGAAATTTTCCGATTTTAATGGAAGCAAATTTTTCTTTAGCCTTGGTCTCGGTTAAGCCAACGCCGGCAATTTCCGGTTGAGTGTAAACCCCGTAAGGAATTAAATCGTAGCTAAAACTCTGATTGCCGCCGAGTGCGTTAGCCGCGGCCATAGCTCCCTGCTCGTAGGCGACGTGAGCTAATTGTTGTCGGCTGCAGAGGTCTCCAACAGCATAAACATGGGGTGCGTTCGTTTCCATCTTTTCATTAACAAAAACCCGTCGGCCCTCCTCCATTTTTAATTTTAAACTTTCCAGACCAGAGAGGTTGGGGGTGCGGCCGACGCAGACTAAGGTTTGATTGCCAGTCTGTTCATGATCAAATTTTGTCCCGGTCAAAATATTGACCCCGCGCCGTTTTAAGATCCGTTTGATCAAAGCGATAATTTCTTCGTCCACGCCAGCTAAAATCTCCGGCAGAGCCTCATAAATAGTGACGGCTGTGCCCAGGGAGCTAAAGATGCGTGCAAAATGAAGGCCGATCACGCCGCCACCGACAATGTTCAATTTTTCTGGAACGGTTCGAAGATTAAGAATGTCATCGCTAGTAAAGAATTTTTTGTTGTCAAAAGTAAGGCCGGGGAGGCAGATGGGCGAGGATCCAGTTGCTAAAATCAACTTATGACTTACAACTAACAACTTATTACTATCATCTGTTTTAATTATTTCAACCTTTCCTGGTTCTAGCGCTTTTGCTGTTCCGCTAATTACATTAATCTTATTATTGGCAATGAGCTGCCTCAGGCCCTTAATAATTTTGCTCACCACTTGATTTTTCCGATCAATAACTTTACTAAAATCGATAGCAGGGGTAGAGCAGGTGATGCCAAACTGGTCGGCTTTTTTAATCTGGTCAAATAAATTTATGGCGGCAATGATGGCTTTCGTTGGGATGCAGCCGCGATTAAGGCAGGTGCCGCCGACTTGGTCTTTTTCGATTAAGGCGACTTTAGCGCCAAGTTGCGCCGCGCGAATGGCGGCGACATAGCCGCCGGGACCGCCGCCGATAACAATTACATCAAATTTGTCCATAAATTTACCAGAAAATATACTGTAAGGCGACAAATAAAATTAAGACGCCAAAAATCCGGCGCATTAGAGTGTCGGGAATAGGTTGCGCGATAACAGCGCCGATTAAGCCGCCGATCACAAAAGCGATGGCGATAATCATGGCGAATTTGAGATTTACATTTCCTGCCTGCCAGTATTTCCAGACGGCGAGGATCCCGACCGGCAAAAGGAGGGTGGCCAGGGCGGTCCCTTGCGCCAGGTGTTGTTCAATTTTAAAAAAATAGACCAGGGCGGGAATCATAATTATTGCGCCGCCGACGCCTAAAAGGCCGCTTAATGTTCCGGCGGCCAGGCCGATCAATAAAAGGCCGATCACGGCCATTATTTTAGGACCTTGCGGACAAATTGGCTGACGAGTTTACCGTCTATACCTGGTTGAAGAGCCGAGATCTCTTTCATCGCCCGCCCCATGTCTTTAATTGAAGTTAGTCCCAGCTTATTGAGTGTTTCCGTGACCAGCTTTTTAATTTCTTCGGATGATAGTTCTTTAGGGAGATAGCTTTGAGCGATGATTAATTCAGCTGCTACTTTATCTGCGTCAATCGTGCGGCCGACCTTTTTAAATTCTTCCATTGATTCTTTTAATTCTTTAGTATACTTAGTAAGGATTTTGATTATTTCAGGATCAGACAAATCTCCGCGAGCGTTGACGTAGAGGATTTTACTCTTCATCATCCGCAAGACACTAAGCGGGAGCTCTTTTTTCTCTTTCATCGCGGTTTTGATATCGTCGTTGATCTTGTTAAGCAGTTCCCGTTTTTCTTCGGACATGATGAAACCTCCTAGCATTAATTTAGATGCTTAATAACTGCGGTTTTGAAATCTTGATAAGTTTTATTGATGTTGTTTACAAGCGGTTGTAGGGCTTCCCATTTTAAAGTAAAACCATAACCGTGAATGAAAAAATGCCTAAAAGAAAGATAATTGGACAGGGCGGTACATAAATCTTCAGAAATTATCTCCGCTTCGGTTGCGGAAGCTAATAAATCTTTATGCCAAGTTGCCCCTTCTTTTGGTTTTTTATTTTTTAGAACAAGAATTCTTTTTAAAATGTTCTCAATGCCGTTATAAAAGTTGTGAATAAATGTGGCATTTGCGGCCAAGTCCCCTGTTGTAAAAGAGCCCTTTGCATCTTTAATAACTTTAAGGCTCTTCGCGTAATCGAGTGGGTAAAAATGGCTCAATTTAAAAGACCTCCAGCATACAAGTTAAGATTTTTAATCGTAAATAATCTTCGTCCCTTAGTCCGTATGCTCTGCGCTGAATTACCCGTATCTTGTTGTTGAG
>JACRKQ010000004.1 GCA_016219705.1 Candidatus Saganbacteria bacterium
CGCCGCTGAACAGCTTGGCGCTATAATTGCTAGAAATTCAGGTACAACGCCTCAAGAACAAATGACCCGGGCTCATGCTTATCTTTTATTATCGAGAGTGTGGAGAATCGTTGGAAATCAATTATTTGGCCACATACCACCAAATGTCAACCCAAATAATCACCCAATGGCTCGGGCTTATGAGTTGATGGCTCAATCAGCCCAGCAAGCGGCGAATCTTTTCCGTCAAATAAGAAGTCAGCAAAATACAACCGATATTCAAAGAGCTACAGCTGCCTACTGTAATACAATGGTCGCTGAATCCTATGGCGTTATTGCCCGCGCTGTCTGGGAACATCGCCCAGGCTGGTTAGATCGCCGACAATATAATACCCAGGGCGGAGCCAATGGCGACTACACCCGCATGCCCAACCGCCTGCAATATCAAAGTATGTTTCATAATGTAGCTCGATATATTCCTTATGACACCAATGAAACTCCTAGCCTTAGATTTTATGATGATGGGCTCCGTCAGGTGGCTGATCACACCCTTGCGCAGTGGCGCCAGACAATTAGATTATTGCCTGCTACCCGCCCATATTCAGCCACTTATCAGCCAACGAATGCCACCCGTCGTTTACCAGTCGTTGACACCGCAAATCCAAATGTTTTTGGGGGCGTTGTCTGGGAATTAACCGATCAACATTTATTGGGTGGTACACCAACTACAGCAAGAGCAGCGGCAAGAAGAAGACCGGTCTCACCACAATCTCCTCCCCCCCCCCCCCAACAACCACTAACACCTCTTCTCCTCCTCCTCCTCCTCCTCCTTCTTCTTCTTCTCCTCCTTCTCCTGCTCCTGCTCCTGCAGTCTCAGACCCAACCTCGTATTAGGAGGTGACACATAGGAATTATTTTGAATCCATGGATATTTTTATCTCATGCGAATTAAGGATCTCCGTGTAATCGGCACTGGTGAACTGGCTACCATGATCCGTGTTGGATATCTTACAAATTACCCCGCCAGCATCGCTAGAATCGGGTTAGGGATCACTTCTAGTTTCTCAAATTGGGCAATTTCTTCTCCGGCATAGCCAATCACTCCGGTTTTTTGTTTTAATATTTGTTTCAAATCATTCTTGCGCAACAGTGTGCTGTTTTTTATTTCTACCGGAAAAAATCTATTTCCGTTAACCAGCGCTAAGTCAATCTCCCCTTCCGCTTTTATATAGTAAGTTTCAAACTGTCTTTTAAAAAGCGCCGCCATTATTCCTTCAATCAAAGAATCCTTAAGCCTACCAGTGTTATTTTTTAAGGTCTCAACCGATAAATCAAAATAAGAGTTGTGGTTATAAACCCAGCCGTTAAGCGCGTGCAGGATAAAAGGGTCACTGAAGCTGACTTTCCTGGCTTTTTTAGGCGCCGGCCTCATTTTCTCTTCTTTTAAGACCTGCAAAATTACAGCCACATCCATACGCTCCAGCAGGAGGATATAATCAGCGATTGTTTGATGGTGTTCAATCGACAGGTCGCTCACCAGGGAATGCCAGGTTATCTGCTGAGAAAGCCTTAATAATAAGGCTTTTATTATTTCCCTTAAAAACAACTCGTTTTTGCCTCTTTTTAACATATCACCAATAATCCACTGCACATAAGTTTTATACGTCGCATTAGCAATATTGCCATGCTTTTTGTAATCATTAATAGCCGACAAATAACCTCCAGTAAATAAATAAGACTCAAAATATTCCTTGAGCTTTTTGATGGTTTTTGGCTCTATTTCACCGGCTTTTGGCAAAATACGGTTTCTATAAAATTCGAGTTTCCCCCTCTCTAATTGATCTGCAATATTTTTATCATTTAATCTGACATATTCATAAAAGGAGAGCGAGAATAAATGGAAATCTTGCTGGTCCGCATTGCCTCTTCTGCCGGGAAATTCCATCATTGCATCTTTTAATAAATAAGTGTCTGAACCGGAAATAACCAGGCTACCGTGATTAAGGAACCCCGCATCCGCTAGACTTTTTATCGCCCGCCCCCATTCTTTAACATACGAAATCTCATCGATAAAAAGCACAAACGGCTTCCGATGATCCAAAGTAAGGCGAAACTGGTCAATTTCAAACAGTAACTGCGTATAATCACGAATGGTATCGCAGGGAAGATAGTAGATTTGAGCAGGTAAAATTTTCCTTTGGTCAAGAATATTGATTATAATTAATTTCAACGTCGTCGACTTACCTACCTGACGGCCGCCGGTAATAATATAAATGCCAGGGGTAAAAACCGGTATCGCCTTAACCATTTGAGGATGATAGACTAAAGGCAAATTTTTTAGTTTGCTGAGATTAGGATCAAGCTCCTTAAATTCCTTCACACTCCTCCAAAAAAGGTTGTGAGTTAAAAAGTCTTCTTTCATACCCTAATTGTCCCATACACACACATGGTTGTCAATGACCATTATCCAAGTTTAGACAACGATAATTATCATCAAAGCTATTTTTCCCCCGCGCAAGGCACCCCTCCTCTTGTCTCATCGCGCTAAAGCAAAAAAACAGGCGGACGTTAGGGTCAGGCGAAACATCAGGCGTGAAGCGGTTTTACATTTCGAGGAGTTGTACTCTATGAAATTTGACAATTTCAGGGAGTTTCAGTTATAATATCAGGAATGAACATCCCCCGCTATTATGATAATCTCGAAACACTTCTTTTCCCCAACAAAGTTCTGGTTATTTTTGGGTCCCGACAGGTTGGAAAGACAACACTGCTTAATAACTACTTAGCAGAAACAAAATTTAAATACAAAATTGATTCCGGTGATAATATTACGGTAAGCCAAATATTGGGCTCACAAAACTTTTCGACTATTCTTGACTACGTAGAAGGCTACGAATTAATCATTATCGATGAGGCACAGCGTATCCCCGGCATCGGCCTCGGCCTAAAAATTATTGTCGACCAGGTTCCCGGCATACGAGTTATCGCCACAGGCTCATCTTCCTTTGAACTTTCCGGACAGATTGGCGAACCATTAACCGGGAGAAAAAATACCCTAACCTTATATCCGCTCGCCCAACTGGAATTTGCCAAATTATATAACAAGCAGGAAATGAAAGATAAATTGGCTGAATGGCTGGTTTTTGGCGGCTACCCGGCCGTAGCGAACACAAAAGGAAAAAAGAAAAAAATCACTGTTTTAGAAGAAATCGTCAACTCATATCTCCTGAAAGATATTTTGGAGCTGGAACGGATTAAAGCTCCCAAAACTCTGCTTGATCTATTACGTCTGATCGCTTTTCAAGTCGGGGCAGAAGTATCCCTGTCTGAACTTGGCAGCCAGCTCGGCATTGATACAAAGACAGTTGCCCGCTATCTGGATCTGCTGGAAAAAGCTTTTGTGGTCTTCAATTTGCGGGGATATTCGAGAAATTTGAGGCAGGAGATAACCAGAAAGAGCAAATATTATTTTCTCGATAACGGCATCCGCAACGCTATTATTTCCAGCTTTAACGGACTGGATAACAGAGCCGATATTGGCCAGCTTTGGGAGAACTTCCTGGTTGTGGAACGCCTAAAGACCCAGGCCTATAAAAATATCCACGCAAATAACTATTTTTGGCGCACCTGGGAACAAAAAGAGCTTGATTGGATCGAGGAAAGAGACAATAAACTCTTTGGATACGAATTTAAATATTCGGAGAAGAAGACTAAAATTTCCAAAGAATTTCACCTAACTTATCCGGAAGCAAAAACAGCAATCATTAATCGTGAAAACTACCTCCCCTTTATTGGAGTGGCAATAACATATCCCAAGGGGACGCGGACGCTATCGTCAGGCGAAACGTCAGGCGTGAGACGTGAAGCGTGAAGCAAAATCATGTTGAGTAGTTGACGTCTTGCATGTTAAAATACAGTATCGGTCATAATTAAAGTTTTACGAATATACTTGGATACATCGGTTATGCAGCATTGGAAATCAGGACCCCCAGAGAGGTAAGCAATGATGAAAAATAAGTTCGATTGTGTAAAAATGAAACACGAAATGCAAGAAAATCTTTATAAAGAATTGAAACCAAAATCAATTCAGGACTATTTCTCCAAAATCATTGATTATTCCCAGCATTCAAAACTATTGGCTGAATTAATCGCCGCTCGGGCTAAAGCTAAAAAAACCGGCGGACGTTAGCGCGCTTGAAGGCATTCCTAGATCAGCAGGAAGTATTCCAAAGGGATCCTGACTGAATTGTCTTTTTCCGAAAGAAATAGCCGATCTTCCGCCACAACCAGGCCATACTTAGCAGGGACTTTCTTGCCTGTATTGGCAATTTGTGCAAACCCCTTCTCGCCCATTCCAACTTCCAGAATTATCCGATTATCTCCCTGGGAGACAATAAAATCAGCGCCGCCAGCTGCTGGATCATAAGTAATTGCAACATTGGTTCTATCCCCAAAATACCTGGTTAAATACATGCCGACCGTATCCTCGAGCAATTTGCCCATCGCATCCTCGCGTTTTTTGACGCTGCCAATGGTATTAAAATACATTGAACGAAAAGCGGGGGAGGAAAACAGGTATTTCGACGGTTTGTTGGTTTGGGAATAGTGGCCGCCATGAGGATAGACCCGAACGGTTGTTTCCGTCTTTTCCAGGATATCGAATATTTCCATTAACTTGGGCCTACTGATATCTAGTTTTGGAGCCAGATTCGAAAGCACCACGACATCAGCATCGGCGATCGCGTACAAAACAGCTGGTATCCGGGAAACGATCTCCGAGGAAAAGTTTGAAAATGGCGCGATGTCCATACTGATAATACGCTCAACATTTTTTTCTATCTTGTCATAGATCAATGATTCGTTATTAATAGCCACCATAAAAGGCAATGTCCCATAGCGAATATAGTTTTCAACCTCTGGCCTGTTGATGTCAGACAAATAAGAATTGATCTTGGGTTCTAGCATATTCAGCCCGCTATACACTTCTCCGGCCGAGGCCGATTCAAAAAGATACTGCCTGATGGCCGCGGCTAGCCCTTTTATTTCAAACTTATTAAACTTGATCTTCAGATATTCGGAAAAACTCATCGGGGAAAGCCGTTCTATGATCGCCCTTCTGGTAATATCGGCATTGGTGTTCAGATGAAGAGCCGAAGACCCGGTAGCCATGACAAAAACTTTCCGAGAACGGTCAAAAATACTTTTTAAGATTACCCCCCATTTCCCTTCGTACTGAACCTCATCCAGGAAAAGCAGTAGGGGTTTATCGAGCTGCTCAAAAGTCTTGCCAATAAACTGTTCAAAGACCGAGAGGAAATCGTACAGACTGATCTCTAATATCTGGACAATCTGATCAACGGACAGAAATAAGGAATAAACTTCAGGTGTTTTATATTGAATGAACAACTGTGACAATAATGTTGTTTTTCCCGCGCCTCTCAAGCCAGTTAAAATGATCAGCCTGTTCTCATGCTTTCCGCTCAAAAACTCATTAAGATACCGATTTAATTTTATATAGATGTTTCTGGTCGGTCTTTTCTTCCCTGCGTCATCAAGCACATAAGCGTCAGCTCTAAAATCAGCCTGGGCAATTTGTTCCCGAATATAATCAATAATTTGTCTCTTTTTTTCGCTATCTAAAGCCATAATATCTCCATCTTATACATAGTGTAAACTATAGTTTACAGTAAAACTGAAGTTACTGTCAAGCCCGAATTACAAGAAACAAAATCAAATTGAAACCAAAATCAATTCAGGACTATTTCTCCAAAATCATTGATTATTCCCAGCATTCAAAATTACTAGCTGAATTAATCGCCGCTCGGGCTAAAGCTAAAAGAACAGAGTGAAGCATTAAACTGCCAGATCAGCCAGCCAGTTAGCCGCTGGCAGTATCGAGATCCCCCGCGCCGTTAACGCCTGTTTGACCTCTTTAACCAGCTGAATTGATTCATGAGGCTTTAATCGCTCATGAAAGTATAAGAGAGATGAAGACGGATTGGTTTCTGACATTTTTACTTCGATTAAAAGTTCGATCCGCCGGTCAATCATAACCAAAAAATCAACTTCTCTTTTCTCTTTGTCCCTCACATAATGCAACTGGGTAGTTTTACCTTCGCTGTCTTCCAGAAAATGGAGCCACTTTCTTAAACAAACAGCTACAGCATTTTCCAGCTTTGCACCAGAATCTCCCTCCACAGCACCACAATCATAAAAATAAATTTTGGGTTCTTTAAGAATCGCCCGAGCCAAATTGTGATGATATGGCGTAACAAGAAACAGGACATACATATGCTCAAGTTTTTGTATCCAATCTTTAATCGTATTAGGCGACACCTGAAGATCTTCTGACAAAGAAGCATAGGAAATTTGCGATCCTGCCCGTTCACGCAATAAATCAACCAATAGTAAAAGTGAATTTACGTCCCTGACCGGCTCTAAATCCTGAATGTCTTCCCTTAAAATTCTCTCCAGATGCTGTTTTCTCCATCTTTTGGCCACCTGTTCTGATTGACTAAAAAGTGGCTCCGGAAACCCTCCCAAAGCCATAAGTTGTTCTAAAATCTCTTCAGGCCGGGAACGATCTTTTAGCTCTTTAACAGAAAAAGGGTAAAGTCGATGAAGAAAGTAACGTCCGGCCAGGGAATCTCCGCCACGTCGATAGAGATCCAAGCGAGCGCTGCCGGTCACCAAAATTCTTGGGAGTATTCCCTCTGTGTCATAAACACCCTTAAGGCGAGTTTTCCAGTTTTTTAGCTTATGAAACTCATCCAAAATCACTAAAGACGATTTCCGGCTCCAGCGCTGTTTAAGCATAATTTTCCGATCATCCTGTGCATCCCAATTAAAATACTCCAGATTTGGCCAAGGAACTACCAGCGATTTTGCCAGGGTGGTTTTGCCAACCTGGCGCGGACCAGTCAGCAGGACCATTTTTTTCTCTAAATCTTTGGCAATTATTGATTTTTGTAATCGCTCCATGTTGATGACTATTATACACCTTACTGCATTTTAGTCAAGACCAAAACGCAGCTCATATTAAATTGGTCAATTATCAGCACAACCTAAAATTCATAAGACTAAAATCGAATTGTGGCACAGGCTCTTAAGACTCTATGAACTAAAGCACAAAAGTTATGTCAATGGTAATCCCGATTTGAGACATAAACTTATTGCCCTCTGCCTTCTAATTATGATATTATTTATTAATCAATGATTACTGATATAAAATATTGGCTGGAAATTTCTGAATACGATCTGGGAACCGCTAAAGCAATGCTAGCCGCCCGGCGGTATCTTTACGTTCTTTTCACCTGCCAGCAGGCTATGGAAAAATTATTAAAAGCCATTATCATCCAGAACACAAAAGAATTTCCTCCTAGATTGCACAACCTCCTGCGACTCGCAGAGATCTCTAACCTTGCGCTGCTTGATAAAGAAAAAGCCTTTCTTGAACGTTTAAGCTATTATTACGTCGAGACCAGATATCCGGAAAAAAGACGACAACTTGCCAAAGATTTAAATCGTCAGACAGCAAACGAAGATTACGGTGAAACCCAAAATATATGGAAAAGATTAAAAAAAGAAATCAGCTAAAAAAAAATATTGGCCAGGCAATTACATTTTTAAAAGATCATTTTAAGATTGACCAGGTAATATTGTTTGGTTCACAGGCAGCAGGAAAATCAGATGCTTTTTCTGATATCGATTTAGCTGTCATTTCCCCCGATTTTGCAAGGACAAAATATAAAAAAATCCTGAATGTTTTCTGCGATCTGGCCGTAAAACACGGCCCAATTGTTGAGCTTCGACCCTATACGCCGGCTGATATCAAAACGGCCAGACCAACCAATTTTCTCGGCTATATTTTCAAAACCGGAACCATCGTTTACAAAAACGGACGGTTTTTGATCTAATCTATTCCCCTGCAAAATTCTGGATTGCGCTTGAGGATGATATTTTACTAAAAAAACTTAATTAATCAAAGTGACCGGAATAAGATCTTCTTCTCTATCAAGCGGCAAATGATTTTGGGTAAGAGAGACAATCGCTCCCCTCCCCATATTAGATATTTTCTCTCTATAATATTTAATATTTCTTAAATATTTTTCCTGAACAGAACCGGACATTTTGATCTCGACAGGATATAGAACATTATCTCTCTCTATAATCAAATCCACCTCATGCCCTTCTTTATCTCTTAAATAATAAACCGGCGGAGTTTCACCTCGATGCCAGTAACTTTTCATAATTTCTGATACCACAAAATTCTCAAAAAAAGCGCCCGCCATTGCCCCCGAAAAGAGAGTCTCCGGCGTTTTCCACCTCGTCAAATAGGCTGCCAAACCAGTATCCCAGAAATACAACTTCGGTGCCTTTATCATCCGTTTTGAAATATTTTTATAGTAAGGTTCCAGCAAATATACCTGAAAACTGGAGATCAGAACATTCAACCATTCTTGAGCCGCATGCACTGAAATATCCGCATCTCTGGCTAGATCTGAATAATTTAATATCTGCCCCGTCCGTGCGGCACAGAGTTGAATAAACTTATTAAAAGAAGTGATTTTAGAGACATGAAAAAGCTCTTTTAAATCCCTGTCAATATAAGTTTGCAGAAAAGAGTTGTAAAAAATTTCCAATGGCGGCGGATTTTTATGGGTTAAAACAGGAAAAGAGCCTCGATGAATCACCTTAAAAATATCATTGGCGCTCAAAGCCTTTATTTTTTCATTATTTATTCTGCTCGGCAAAAAAGGTTGTTGAGGGGGGGCTAATTCCAAATCTTCAGCCAGGGAAAAACCCGCCAGATTTAGTATGCCAATTCTCCCAGCCAGGCTCTCTTTAACATTCTTCATAATCGCGAATTGTTGAGATCCGGTGAGCCAATAAAGCCCATTTTTGTCAGAACCATCAACATTGATTTTTATATAAGGGAATAATTGAGGGGCATATTGCACTTCATCAATTAATAGAGGCGCCGGGTATTTTTGCAGAAACAGTTCAGGATCTTCCTGGGCTAATTTCCTGATTTGTAAATTATCAAGAGAGACATACCCCATCTTCCGCTCTGTTGCTAGATATTTTAATAAAGTTGTTTTCCCCACCTGCCTGGAACCAGCCAGATAAATAACTTTAATTGATTCCGTTAGGTTTTTTATCGTCTTTTCCAGGTATCTTGATTTATACATACTTGACTATTTTACTTTAACAAAGTAAATTAGTCAACTAAAGAATACATAAGTATTCAGTTTTCTGGAAACCTGCGACTAAAAGTCGCGGTTCCCAGAAAGCGGAAGCCCTGGTCAGAAACCTGCGGGGTTTTCAAAATTTCTTAGATCATCACGAGTTTATATAATCCATGCTATAATATTGTAAAGTTATGGTGTTTCAGGAGGAGCCTTTGGCAAACCTGCACTTTACCAAACATGCTCGCATAAGGATGAAAGAAAGAAGGATTTCAGAAAAAGAAGTCGAGGTGACGGTGCTTAATCCAAGCAAATGGCACTATGGCCATGAAGGCGAAATAGTTGCCATTAGAAAAAGCGGAAAAAAAGAGAGCAGGGTCGTTTATTTTTCTGAACCGCAATTTATTAAAATAATTACCGTGATGAAATAAAACGAGGTGTAACATGAAAATTGTCCATGATAAAGAAGCTGATTCTTTATATATTAATTTTTCTAAAAAAAGGATAAAAAAAACTATCCGGGTTTCCGATCGCGTCTTTGTTGACTTAGACGCTAAAGGAACGATCAGGGGAATCGAAATGCTCTTCGTCGGCAAAACTATTTTCCCTGATACAATCAAAGAAATTGCCTTCAGCACAGCAACATCAGGTAAAATAGTTCTAAAGCTACCGATTATGACAATTGAAGATCTAATGTCAGCAAAACCCAAGATTCATAGCGGACGTTAGCGCGTTTGATGGTAAAGTATTTTTCGCCAAATTGTTCCGGATAAGGCTGGCAAGGGGCCTCCATTGACAAACCATATGAAGCGTGATAATATACCGTGTATATTATCAACATATGTTTAAAAGATATTTAGCTAATAAATTGCCTCAAGCCAGTTTTCTCCTCTTTGGCCCTCGCCAGGTAGGAAAAAGTACCCTCTTAAGCGCGTTAAAAACCATCTTAACCGTGGACCTTTTAGATCCGGAAATTGGCCTAAGCTATTCCAAAGATCCCTCTCTCCTGGAACGCCAACTGGCCTCACTACCAGCCAGCGGCTGGGTTTTCATCGATGAAGTTCAACGCGTCCCTAAATTATTGGATGTAGTCCAGCAAACATTAGAAAAAAAGCCGGGGTTAAAATTTGCTTTATCTGGTTCCAGCGCCCGCAAGCTGCGGCATGGCGCCGCTAATTTATTGGGCGGCCGAGCCTTGTACCGTACTCTGCATCCCTTGACTTCACTGGAACTTGGCAGTCATTTTGATTTGTCCGTCGTTCTTAATTACGGTTCATTACCAAAAATCTGGACCCTGTTGTTAAACAAACAGACTGATTTGGCCCGCGATTTTTTACGTTCTTACGTCACCACTTACATCCGGGAAGAAATTAAAGCGGAAGCCCTGGTCAGAAACCTGCAGGGTTTTCAAAATTTCTTAGATATTGCGGCCGCCAATTTTAGTGGGCAAATTAATTTTCTGGATATTTCCCGTCAATGCTCTATCGCCTACGCCACCGTCAGAGAGTATTACTCAATCCTCGAAGATACCCTGGTCGCTTTTATGCTGCCGCCATATCTTAAAAGCGCGCGCAAGCGGATGAGCCACGCCCCTAAATTCTATTTTTTTGACAACGGCGTCCTGCGGGCAATCCTGGGAACACTCAAAGCCCCGCCCAGCCCGCTGGAATTGGGACGTTTATTTGAACAGTGGATTATCCAGGAGGTCGCGCGCCGCAACGCCTATGATGAGCAAGACTGGAAGCTGTCATTCTGGCGGACCAGCCACGGCGCAGAAGTTGATTTGATAATTGAGCGCGGCGATAAAATATTGGCGGCCGTTGAGTGCAAACACAAAAAGACGATCGCCCGAGCTGATCTTTCGGGCCTTCAAGCCTTCCAGGAAGCATATCCGGGTATTCCAATGTTTATAGTTTCTCCTGTTAATCTTCCGCAAAAAATCGATCAAATATTGATCCTGCCGCCGGATCAGCTTTTTGACACTTTAAATAAACTGTAAACTGCCTTCTCCCGTTTCCCCGCAAGTTCTTCGCCGCAAAATACGATAATATAGGTGGAAACGTCCTCGTAATTTATATATAGAGAAAAGGAGCAATAATGGGCGGTGTTTTTGATTGTCAGTTAACATTTAATCCTGCTTGTGCCTGCGCCCCAAGCGCAACACCAGCAACGCCGCCGACAACCGATGATGATTTAATTTTTAATAATAATGATCTTGCTTCTTCAACTCCATCAGCAAACACCTGTTTTACTGTTCCTCCAGTAACCTTAACATCTGATCAGATTTTGGGGCCTGAAGAAAGCCAAACATTTTTATCTAATCTGATGGGCTATGGCCAGATAACCAAAGATCATCTCGACACTCTTCATCTCGAACCGGCCGAAAGAGACAGAATCTGGCAGCTTCTGATTACAGCTGGTTATATTAATGCCCAGGGGGTTATCCAGCGCTCATTTTTAGCGCCCCAAGCTAATATTATTGCCAGACTCCAAGAACTGACAGCTAGTAGCGGCTTACCGACAAATACGACTTCCAGCCTCACGCTTATTTCCCTTTACCGCACTTTGAGGCAGAATGTCGTACCGCCTTTACCAATCAGCCGGGTCCCAGATTTTGCCACGACAGTTAATCGCCTTTTGTATCCTAATTCTCCAGCCTCATCAACTCTTAGTCGTTACACGGTGCGCATTTTACAGCAGGACCAGTTGCTAAGGGGGTTTGTGCGTCTAAGACTGCTTGGACAACGTAGTTTAGCCGATGGACTGGAACCACCAGCTTTACTAGGAGCCAGGCAACAAGAGCAAGGAGTTGATTCAGCTCTTTTCCACAACCTCATGGCCAACGGCCTCCTACCACCCAGAATTAGAGAAGCGCTAGAAGCTGGGGAAATTAGGTTGAAAATTCGTTATAGCCGAAATAGTGACGGACAAATTAATAATATTCGTGTCCTTTTACAATCCGGTTTTTATGAGGAGACCATAGCTGAAATACGTAATGGGCGGGTGATAAATGATGGCACGGGTTCTCCTCTTAGCCGCGGAGTCATAACTTTTCTGCAAAACTTGCTGGCTCCAATTTCAGGGCGCTATTTATCATTGGGTCATTTTGATCTTGCCAGTTTTTATGCTTTGCAACAATTTGCTAACATGCACCAATCTTCCTTCCAATTGAACCAGTCTTTTGACGTTTTGGCCGCGCAGCTTAGACAATTAAGAACCGATGCCCGCCGGGCTTGGGCAGCTTATCAAGCCGCGCCAAATGTCAATATCGCGGACCTTCGTACTCGCTTAATTAATCATCGCAGACATCAAGGGCCTCCGCCGTCCGCTCAAGAATTAGAAAATGCCCAGCTTCGTTTTCAATTGGCACGGGAAGCCTTAACAAACGCGGCCAGAGTTTTAGATTTTGCCAGTCAATATCAAAACATCAATTTAAATGACCAATCTTTAACGCAAAATGAGCTGTCTTTTATTCTTGTTTGCCGACAAATAACCGGCGCAGAACCGTTAGCTAATAATCAAGTAATCAACTTCAGAGATCGTATCGATACGCTTTTAAACGATATCATGGATGCCAACAGCGGGCTCCTTTTTGTTGACCTTCTTTCCTTTAGTCATCTTGTAAAAAAATACAATGAAGCGAGGAACCGGCCACAGACGGCGGCTAACCAGGGAAAACTTGCCGGCGCCACGAGACGTCTGACAAGTGAAGCTCTGCGGATTTTTAGCGCATTGCGACAGTGGCAAAGAAACGTCATCCATAATCGTGCGCTTTTTGATTCTATCGGCGCACGCATTGTGGCTTTTCGTAGAAGTATTACGGAAATTGGCGGTATTGAGCTGGGGCCTAATGCTTCCCATGTCTCGGAACAGATGCGCGCCGTCGATGAACAAGTAACTGAACGAATTGCCGCTTCCCGCACTTTGGATGTCCAATCAACAATTCAGTTACGGGAACGTTATATTCGAGCTCGAGATTTTTCTGAAGCGCTCCGTGATGGTCCGGCTCGTGATGCTTTACTTCAATTAATTAGGGGCTATCTTCAATCAAGTAGGGTCCCAGAATTAATCTCTGTTTTAAGAACCTTCGCTGGTTTGGGCACAGCCTTTTCCTCATTTGCCGGCATGGGTCGATCTTCGTATCAAAATAATATTCTTGAATCTTTTGGTATCGCGCATGGCGACGGCAATAATGATGCCTATGCGGATGCCTATGATAACACGACTTTTGGTGACTTAGAAGATCGCATGCAAAACAAAATCTTAAGCCTGGCCTCTCAACTCTACTCTGTAATATTGGAAGTCAACACAGGACGTCCCTCAAGCGAACATGTAACTTTTAATGCTTTGGCCGCCACGTTGCAGCGCGCGATGAACACATTGCGACGCAGCCAGGGAGGCAATTTTATTCCTGACGCGGAAATTCGCGCCATATTAAATATTGTGGCTCAAACAACAGACAGCGCCCAAATTGCCAACATTGAAATGTCTCAACGCCTGCAAGGCGAATGGACTGCCTTTACTCATCGCGACTATCACCCGATGCGGGGCGCTCAAGAACTAGTTATTACCCCTCGTCTCATTGAGCAGCTCATCCTCGAAAGCCAGCGCCGGGCAGCAGGCCTAACAATTTCCCGGGATGCGGTAACACACTGGGCTCCCGCTAGCTATGTTGCTACCCTCCAGCGAACTGAAGCCTACGCAGTCTGCACTACATTATCCCAACCAATTGTTGCCGTTTCCACCAATGGCCCAACTAACACCATACCAATCAGTGTCGCTCCAGCTCAAGTCTCTGACAATATTGTAGATACTATGGCCGGAACCCGCCACAGCCGAAGACTAGTCGATTTTCTCTCTCATGAACCAATTGCCGTATTGAATACCGCGATTATGCGTTATCATCAGACTTCTGATGCTCATGTGCCCATGCTCGATGAGCATGGATCAATTCCTGATAGAATGACTGGACAAAATCTACGCGGCGTTGTTCAGGTGTTTGGTGAAGGGACAGAATATACTTTCCGCAACGGCGTCAGTCTAACGGCCGCGCAAATAACTGGCTTACAAGCCGCGGCTAACACCTTTATGAACCCCGCCGTAGATGCCACCACCGCTCAAGAGAACCGCACTTTGGCCGGCGCCCTAGGACGTCTGGCTGCGGCCACTCCAGAAACAACCTTTAGCGAATCAGAATTTAATGCTTTAACTATATGGTTAACAAGTTCCACGTTACCAGAAATGCCGACCCAAGAAAATTTAAGGGTTTTATTCCCTACCCTTGATGATCATCAGCGCAGCGGCATAGCTAGTGCGGTTGAACAACTGCGCACTGATCTGCCTCATTTGGAACGCAAAAGAGGTATTAATTCTAACGAACAGAGGGTCATTCTTGATCTTGCAACTCAACTATCTGCTGAAGAAGAATTAGCCGCTCTGGACAGGAGATTAGCCAGTCAAGAGCAAACTCCAGCCATCAGACAACAACGAGCAACAATTGCCCGTCTTCGGCGTGATATTGCCATCAAAGATTCAGGCTTAGCCAGCGAAACTCCCGCGCCGGAATTAATTGCCGCCTTAACTGAGGCCAACGAATTACTTGGCCGTTCCTTTAACCATGTGACTTTTAGCTCAAACTATACTGAATCAATCAGAATTTTAAGAAGAATTCATCGCTCCCTGGTTTTACTCGCCAGTAAATATAAGCCCCCCGCCCCCCCTTGGCGCGGATACAGAGCGCTTTGGGGACAATACTGGCATCATGTCCTCTCTTCCATGCAGGAAACTGTCGCCTCTCCCAGCCAACGTCACACTTTAACCTCTGGCGTGCCGGATGAAATGAACATTCTCTTAAATATGGCTCTTGATCCTGATTCCGCCGGACGATTGGGAAATTTGAACAGGCGGATAACTGATTTACGCAGAACATTAGGAGTTTCTTTAGAACAACTAAACAACCAACTGCTTGCAGGGGAACAACATCCTTTAGTTAGAGCGGTTCAATCTTGTCAGGGCATTCCCAACCATGAAGTCGCAGCCGGAAGAACAATCAATGCCTTGCTTGAAAGCGCGCGCCGTTCTTTACGGCGGGAAACTTTGCAACCAGGGGATTTAACTTTAGCCGAAGATGAACAACGCGTCAGAACTCATTACTCAAACTTTGAACAGTTGATGGTCCAATTGAGCAATCTCAATCAAGAGCCTGTTGGTTACGTTTCACAGGCGACAGAATTACTGGAAAGTGTTTCGTTATATATCCGACAAATAGATCCCGCCATTGCCGCTGAACGAGCTGATCAATCAGTACCAGATTCAGAAACCGGTGAAGTCCATCCTGAAAGAAATGCCGCCAGGCTGGCCGCTTTAAACAATGTGCGAGCAGCACTCCAGCACATTCACGATGTCCTAACAAGACTAGTCACCGTGCGCGAGAGCCAGTTACCACAGTTTGCCCAGTTGAACACTTTAGAAAACCAACGCGAACATATTTTAAATACTTTGAGCAGTGATCGTTTTGATGCTGCCAGATTTAGGCGTCTTCAAGAGGTCTTTGGTCAGCAGGGTGAGCTGGGCCATTGGTTCATCCGGTCACGCAATGTGGTTTTAGATTGGGTCGGTAATAGTTTAGCCGGCACCAGTAGAATTGTCACAGGCATCAATGGTCATACCGGTCAAACTATCCAAGAAATTTTACTTAATTTTTTTGATACCAATCATGATGGGAGAGTAGATGAGCATGATCAATCGCGCTCATTAAATCTCTCAAGCCTGCTCCCTCAACCCGGTGAGGATGAAACAACCATTAACGCCAAAATTGCTTTATCGCGCTTTTTCCAGGAATTACCCCAACACATGCAAATAAATATTGCAACCACATTGGTCAGCTTTGTGGCCAATCCCACCGGTGGCCTGTTACATTTTGGCCGTGATCTCCCCGCTTTTCTCGATGGAATTTTAAATATCCGGACCGATGTTTCTGTCGGACCTGAAAATTATCGAGACTTAAGAACCATGGCCCAAAATCCCTGGCGCCGCGTCGGTTATCGCATCGCTTCCTATTTAGCCATGTCTGGCAACGAGCATCAGGAAGAGAATCAGACAACCCAAGTCTACATGTTGCTGGGTCAAAGTCGTAGTCAGAGAATTCGAGATCAATTAGCGGCGACGATCGGATCAAGACACTGGACACGAGCCCGTTCTTTGCCTTTTCAGACCATCAATCGGGCTACGATGCGGGTTTTTATGCAATACGCAATTGACGAAGTCATCGCCCGTTTGGAAAATAATCCAGCGCTGCGCGACCGACTTCAACTTCTGCACAACACAAACGCCTTGCCGCTCAGCCCTGATGAGTTGTTAGCTTTTCGCACGCCTGACAAACAGGAAAGATTTTTGAGATCTCTGTCTGATGGCGAATTCCGCATCTTGGATACCCAACATGATCATTCAGAAGCCGCCCGTTTTGTCAGCACGATTTTGCAAGTTGTCAGTGAATTAAATCAAAGCCTGGCAGTTCCTGATATCAGAACAACTCCTATGACATTTTTTGATCCAGTTCGAATTATACAAGATCTTAATGTGACTAATCCTGAGATTCGCAATCATCGTCCCGAAGAAGTATACGTAATCCATTACAATGCCCATTCTGAAGCTGGCCCTGTGCGAAATGCGGGAGATGACACTCCAATAATTCCTGATGCCCTAGTCGGTTTTCTGGAATTATTAGCATCTGATGCGGGAGATTTTTTAACGAGGAACCTCGACCGGCTCGAAGAAGAATTGAGCCGATCATGGAATGGCGGTCATCTAGGGCGGGATGTTACTAGCTTTTTTGCCCGTGGGGCCACCACAGCCGCCTCTTCAATCGTCAATTTCTGTGTATTGATGGGTCGTCAAATCGGGTCTGGACTTTCCGCGACTGTCCGCGGCTTTGCGGCCGTTGCACGTCACGCCATAGAAGCACAGCGAGGCGTCCCTGGAGCAGAACAGCGAATGAGAGAAGCGCTGCAACAGAGCGCCATGGGATTAGCCGAAACTACTGGCGCATTCACTCTCTTTGAAGCGTTTGTTTTTGTTTTCTACACCAGTGTGCTAAACCGAATTGATGACGGAGATTACGCTGGAGCCGTTCACGAGGGAGCCGTCATTTTATTGGCAACTCAAAGTTCGATACGTGCTATGGGACAACTCATGGCGGCGATGGTGCGTGCCGGCAGTGCAACTATTGATACCGCCACTGGTATGCTCAGAGTAAGAAATGCCGCAGAATTTCGCACTTTGGCTCGTGCTGCTATGACAGAAGCTATTACCGGATATCGACAAAATGTCATGCAACGAACGGGCTTTAGATTAATGCAATTATTCCCTGTAGAATTCCCCGCTAGATTCGTGGGACTCATTACCAGCCCGCGGCGAACGCTGGTTAGAGGCGGGTATTTTGTTGCTGATGCTTTCGGATCAAGAATTCCAAACTTCCGCTATTTAAGTGGAGGTATGGAAGTCTCCGTACAAAGTGCGCCTGTTCAAATGACCTTAGCTGAAGATGGAGGGACTAATACTTCTATTTATCGTTTTGATCGTCGTCCAACTGAACTTTACCGGGCTTTACGGACAGCTTTCCGGAAATTAGGCCACGGCGCTTTCATCCCTCGTCAAATACTGGATGCCACTGCCAGCTCAAGAACGGCTGGAGCAGCCGTAGTGGAACAGGAAACAGCTGCCACAATTGAAAGGATAATGGGACCAATTAGAGAAAACCCCAGGTCTTCAGTCGAGCTTATGGACGGCGAAGGAAACCGAATAACCGCTACCCGCGCAGAGCTGGGAAGACTTATAGCCACTGATCAAAGAGCTACCCTACGCCTGGCAGAGACTGATATCACTTTGGAAATGGTTGCCCGTTATGAAGGAGAAAGAACCGCTATTACGGAGATCTTTTCTAATAATAATGTCTTTATTCGCACCAGAACAGCCCCCAACGGCCAAGCATCAGGCATTACGGTTAATATTGAAACTTATCAACAAATATTGGCCGCTCGAGCTAGAGGCCCCGAAGGCTTGGCAAAATTTCGAGAAATAATTAACCAACATAATTTGAATGCTGGCGCAGCTTACACTGATCATTCTATAAATCAATTATTTGAAGCTTTAAGAACTCCGGCTAATATTTATCATGCCAACCAAACATCATTAAAGAATCAACCACGCCCTCCAATAATAAATGAAGCAGAGTTTCTTCGACTGGCAAGTTCAGGAGAAGGATTGGGAAGATCCTATAATTTCGAGGTTACGATCCAAGAAGGAGGACGAAGTCGCGTCGTTACAGAACAACTATCTACCCGTCAAATAGTTGAGATCCTTCATGGTCAAACAGTAATCAGCACTGAATTTGACGCGCAAGTCCGAGCGCATTTTTCTGCCCGCGTCCCTCACTATGACCTACAACGTTATACCACCAGCGCCTATAATCGATTCGTTGACCCGCATATATTTTTGCGACCTTTTACCGGATCGCCGCGCAGCGCTGCGCAATTATCAAGAATCGCTTCTCCCGGCTACTTACGCCGCGCTTGGCGAGCGCTCGGTTTGGGCGCTAGCGACTTACCTGGCGCCAATTTCCACCGCTGGCAGGATGTTTTTCACGCGTTAGGCAACGAAAATTATCACCCATTGATTGAGCGATATCAGGCACATTTACAAAAACAGCATGATGCTGACGGCCTAAGAACCCGTTTCGAAGCTGTGCCCAACGCTAGAGTGGATTTAGCTCAACGGATATTTGCTGATTATGAAGCCGCCCGCGGCAGAGCGCTCGATGTGGTAATTAGAGAGTTTTTACATTCCGGCCCAAATGGCGCAGCTCCTGTGGGCTTTGAAAGTGCCCGGGCGGCGCTTGATTCAAGGGGATCGATTAATGGTCGACAGTTTCGCAGTTTGCTTAGAAATGATACAGTTAGAGGTCAGCTAGTTGCACATTTAAATACAGCTGAAGCTAACTTTCATAGAACAACGCTAGTTGGAACTTCGCAGCCTTTACCATTAGTAGAATATATTAATAGGCTCTTACCTCCTTTACAAAATCCTCATCGTTCTGTTGTTTTATCTGGCACCGAAGCGACAGAAGGATATCGCCTAAGAACGCCAATAAGACCATCACGCATTACGGTATCAACAGACCCTCCCCCTACTACTCGCCCCGAACCTACTTCCACCCGTCCCGCCGCTACAACTCAAATCGCCGGAACACCGGTAGTCACTCCTCCTGAACATGCGGATGCAGCAACAACACCACAGCCTCCAGTAACCACCAGAGTTCAGCATTCTCCGGAACTGCAAGCTCTGCGCCGTTTGCTTTTGCAAGCCGGCGTTCCCAGGGGGGTGGCCAGAAGCGTTACTACCACTGATGCCGCTCTGGAATTATTAGGTCGGCGCGCCGGCGATCGTTTAAGCGATCTAGCTCGAACACAACCAGAGCGCTACCGCCAGCTCCTTACCCGCGCTATTCAACCAACCTTGCGCCAAAATCTCGCTACCGGCGGCATAAATATCGGCGTTGGTGTCGTCAGCGCTTTAGCAATCGGAGAATTATTACACCTTCTCGGCATTCGCGGCGATACCTCCCGCAGCCGCGCCGCTCACCTTATACTCTCAATCGGCGCCGGCCACGCCACAACTGTAGCCACCAGCCGCCTGGCAACACGCTTGGTCCAGGGACGAACAGTAGAACTCCTTGCCCGCGGCCTCAACGCCACTTCCTGGGCAACATCACTTGGTCATATTACTTCCGGCCTCGGTCGGGGCATGCTGTTCAGCGCTCTCTATCGACAAATACTTGATAATGCCGGTGTCGCCCAGAATTTCTGGATGAGGAGTTCCACTGCCGAGATTATTGCTACCATGGCCTCCTCCCTTGCCGCCTCCCGCGCCGCAGGACTTGCCATTTCTACTGCCCAACACCTCTACCCTGCTCTAACTGCTCGTTTTGGCGCCCCCTGGGCGGCTAGATTGGTTGGCAATCCCGCTTTAGCCGGTACTTCCGCCGCTGCGGGCGCCGCTCTGGGGAGATTAAATATCGTTTTGACCGGCGTACAACTGGCATCTTTCGCCACCACTCTGGCTTTTTCTAATCGCGCCGTGACTCAAAATGAAGCGGTCCTTGATCAATGGCGCACAGCTTTAGCCGGAAGCGAAAATTTTGGAGATAACGCTCTCCTCTTTAGCCTTCTTTTTGTTGATCTGTTCACCCACGACGCCCAAGCCAGCATGGTCGGTTGGCTGGCGCCAGAACTTAGAGCAGAGGCAGACCACAGAGAAGTCCAGGAATCATTGCCAAGAGTTCTGGCAACATTAAGAGGCTCCGGGCTGATTGCTTTACAGGCTATGCCAACCAACAGATCCAGCGCCGCTTTTTTAAGGGGAGATGATATTGTTGGCCCCTTAGGGCCTCTGGCTGAACAATTGGCCCAGCCGATCGTTTTTGAAAACCAGGTTGAGACACGATACAATGTTGTCGCCGGCGTACCGTCGGATGGCGGCGGGGTTTTCTCCGTCCCGGTGCAACGTGTCGGGGCTAGAGAAGCTGACGCTTATGAATGGCTGACAAACGGAGCAGGTAGCCATATTCAGGACCAGGCGCAATTGATTTCTTCTCTGCGCGATAATTTTGGCATCCGGGAGCCGGAGGTTTTCCTGGACCGGGTTAATCTGCGAAATCTTCAGGATCAGATCGGCCAATTAGTTCAAGCTGAACCAGGAACACCCCCCAATTCCGATCATCTGGCCTTGCGGGCCACTTTCAATGAGAACGGCACACTGCGCGGCAATCCGCATGACCGCAATGCGCTAAATACGCTGGCAGGACTTCTCTTTGGCGGCGACAATAGCGAAAATTTAAGTCGGCTTATTGCCACTATCCGGCAGGCTCAACGCTTACGACAGATCATGGCGACTTCAAATGACGGTCGATCTTTCGCTTATCAGCAAGCTGATGTCTCCGCTGGTTTAGTAACTGTTGACGCCAACGGCCTGGCGCACATCAATGAAACTACTCCGGCTTATTTAGCGCTCCAGCAGGCAATGGCAACCGCCGCCCAGCAACTGGCTGCTGCCGCGTCTTCTTCGCACCCACCGCGAGCGTAGGAAAATGAGATTAGTCTTACGTTTCAAAGCCACCGCCAAAGCGGCACATAGTTAATCGTCAATCCATCAACAACACTATGAGTTTCAACTTCCCAGGTCACTACCGTTAAATTGGAGCACTTAAGTTCTCTTGCCGCCTTTATCAAGCCCTTTGTCTCCCGCTCTGCCACTTCGGCCAAAGAGGTCGCATAAGTAACCTGGATAAGCTCCTTCACCTGCTCTTTTGCCCGAACGACAAAATTTACTTCATGGCCGGCATAATCTTTCCATGATACGATAGCACATGTTATTGTATTATATAGTTTAATATATGCAACAAGCCTAGTGTCCCAATTTTTCTTGACAAAATAATCATCACTTGATACCATTTCAGCAATCAGACAAAAAGGTCAATTAAATGAAATTGCCATATTTGGAAAATATCTTAAAAACAAAGCAGCTTAAATTATTTTCCAGCCGAGATTTGCGGCTACTGCTGAACCTTTCCACCGCCGCTGCCAGCCGGCTAATCTGGCGCTACGAGAAAAAAGGCCTTATTGTGAAACTTCGCCGTGGCCTATACACATTGACCAACTATAGCCCTGCAAATTTCCTGATTGCCAATGCATTGTACCAGCCCTCTTATATTTCCTTTGATACCGCCCTCTCCTATCACGGTATCATCGGGGAAACAATTTATTCAGTTACTTCTTCCACCACCAGAACCACACGAACATTTCAAGTGTCCGGCATAAAGTATGATTATCATCGTTTGAAAAAAACAGCCTTTACTGGATACAAACTGTTTAAATATGCTGATGGGCGGATATTAATGGCTGAACCAGAAAAAGCGCTGGCTGATTATTTATATTATGTGGACATAAAACAGCGCAGTTTGCATTATGAACGATTAAATCTGAAAAAAATCAATAGAATCAGGCTCATGAAGTTTGCGCAGCTTTTTGGGCGGCCCAAAATGATGAGATTAATTAAGGACATTTATGCTAACCGAAGAGAATCTTCAAGAATATATTAATAAGTTCCAAACCAACAAAAATAATATAGTCCGGGAGTATATCCAACATCTGTTTTTAGCCAATTTGTATAAAGGCCGGACTTCCGAAAAATTACTTTTTAAGGGCGGGACAGCCTTGAGAATTATTTTTCAAAGCCCGCGTTTTTCCGAAGACCTCGATTTCACCGGACAGAATATCTTTACCCACCAGGAAATTGACGGGATGTTTATTGACGCCTTGGCTGAAATGGAAAAAGTTGGAATCAACGTCTCTTACAAGGAAGCGAAACCAACGACCGGTGGATATCTTGGCTTGATTCATTATGAAGCATTTAATATTGCAGCAGATATGAAATTTGAAGTCTCTTTGAGAAAAGGGAAAAAAGTATCAGGGGAATTAATTAGTGTAATTTCCGATTTTATTCCCGCCTACGTTTTAATTCATATTCCAACCGATGAGTTGGTCGGCGGAAAAATGGCGGCATTGCTAGCACGTAAGAAACCGCGCGACTACTATGACCTCTACTTCATGCTGCGGCACCCTCAATTGAACAGAAACATCGACAAAAAGCAGCTAAAAACCGTGTTCTACGCTTTGAAAGATGAAAAAATTGATTTCAAACGGGAATTATCAGTTCTTCTGCCAACCAGCCATCATCTAATACTTAAGAATTTCAAAGATTTATTAGTAAAAGAAATCGCTAAATATCTCTAAGCTTACTGGTCTGATATAGTTTGCATTTTCCGTCCGCTTGTTATAATATTTGTTTTAGAAAAGATATCGCAGCGGCGCGCGCTTGTAAAAAGGAAGGAAAACAATTATGAAATGGATGCTGGATAGTAAAAATTTTAGCGGCGGAGGGAATGAAGCACCCAACCTCTTGCGCGAACTGTTCCCCTATGAGGAAGTCCCCAAAATTTCCTTTGACCAGAAAGATACGCCGCTTAACCCGCCCGATGATATCTGGATCACCTGCACCACTTTTCGCGACGGCCAGCAGGCGCGTCCGCCTTATACGGTCAAACAGATCGTCGACATTTTTACTTTCCTGCACCGCCTGGGCGGCCCCAAAGGGATCATCCGCCAGAGTGAATTTTTCCTTTACAGCGCCAAAGACCGGGAAGCTGTTAGAAAATGCCAGGAGCAAGGCTTTCAATTTCCGGAAATTACCGGCTGGATCCGCGCCGTTAAGCAGGATTTTAAGCTCGTCAAAGAGATGGGGCTGAAAGAAACCGGCATTTTGACCTCCGCGTCCGATTATCATATTTTTTTAAAACTCGGGATGGATCGAAAAAAAGCCATGGAAAGTTATTTGGATATCGTCAAAGCGGCCCTGGAAATCGGCGTTATTCCCCGCTGTCATCTGGAAGATATTACCCGAGCGGATTTTTACGGGTTTATTATTCCTTTCGTCCAACAATTAATGATCCTTTCCAAAGAGGCGAATATCCCCATTAAAGTCCGCGCTTGCGACACCATGGGCTACGGTGTTCCGTACGCTAATTCCGCCCTCCCCCGCTCGGTCGCCAAATTAATTTACGGATTAGTCAAGGAAGGTAGTGTCCCGCCGGCCCAATTGGAATGGCACGGCCACAATGATTTCCATAAAGTCTTAATCAACGCTGCGACCGCCTGGCTTTACGGCTGTTCCGCCGCTAACGGCACGCTCCTGGGTTTTGGCGAACGGACCGGCAATCCGCCCATTGAAGGCTTGATCATTGAATATATCGGACTCAAGGGAAAAACAGACGGGATCGACACCGCCGTAATTACCGAAATGGCGGAATATTTTAAAAATGAGATCGGCTACCAGATCCCGCCCAATTATCCGTTTGTCGGCTCGGAATTCAACACCACCGCCGCCGGCATCCACGCCGATGGATTGATTAAAAACCAGGAGATCTATAATATTTTTGACACGGGGAAAATATTAAAACGTCCCATGGGGATCACCATTACCGATAAATCCGGCGCCGCCGGCATCGCTTTCTGGCTAAATTCCTATCTCAACCTGCCCGACGAGCAAAAAATCCCGAAGAACCATCCGGCCGTCGCTAAAATCTGCGAATGGGTCGCCAGCCAGTACGCCGAAGGCCGGACGACCACTATCTCACCCGATGAAATGATAAAACAAGCCAAAACTTATCTGCCGGAATACATTGAATCTGATTTTGTAAAACTTAAAAAGAAAACAGAGACCATGGCCCGGCACCTTATTGAAGACCTGGTCGAACTGCAAGAAATAAAATCGCTGGTCCCCGGCCAGCAGGAGCCGCTCCTCCATGAATTCATTATCAAACATCCTTTTATCCAATTTATTTATGTCGTCGGAAAAAACGGGTTAAAAACGACCAAAAACATCCACCACCTGCAAGATGTTGAATTGTTCAATAAGCTTTCGCCGGAAGAAAATTATTCTGACCGGTCCTGGTTTAAAGGGGTCGTCAAAGCCGACCAGGCCTTTATCTCTGATTTTTACACTTCAAAGTTAACCAACAAACTTTGCATTACCGTCGCGGCTCCGATTAAAGACAAAAAAGGCGCCCTCCTGGCTATTCTTGGCGCCGACATCAAATTTGAGGATATCGCAAAACTTTAAATAATGGCAGAAGAAAAACCGGCTGCATCTTTGGAAAAGTCCGCCAAATATGATATAAGCGTCAATCGTGCCTGGTGTAAGAACTGCCGGATCTGCATCTCTTTTTGCCCGACCGGCGTTTATACAGAGAATGAATTAGGCGGCCCGATCATCTCTTTCCCGGAAAAATGCAATAACTGTCAGCTCTGTGTCATACGCTGTCCGGACTTCGCTATCACGGTTAAACCAAAGGAAGAGAGCAAAAGGACCCATAATGGCCCGTAATGGCAAGAAGGGCAAAAGGCAGAAATGATTTTACCGTTTTTAGATAATTCAGAAATTAAATTTCTGCAGGGAAATGAAGCCTGCGTTAAGGCGGCGCTTGCCGTTGGCTGCCGCTTTTTTGCCGGTTATCCCATTACGCCCTCAACCGAGATCGCCGAAGGGATGGCCAAAGAATTGCCCAAGGTTAACGGTACTTTTATCCAGATGGAAGATGAGATCGCCAGCCTCGGCGCGGTGATTGGCGCCTCGATCTGCGGTGTAAAATCGCTGACGGCCACCTCCGGTCCCGGTTTCTCGCTGAAGCAGGAGCATATCGGTTACGCGGTCATCGCAGAGATCCCCTGCGTTATTGTTAATGTCATGCGCGGCGGCCCGTCAACTGGATTGCCGACCCTGCCGGCCCAGGGCGATGTGATGCAGGCCCGCTGGGGGACGCACGGCGACCATCCGGCTATCGTTCTCTCCCCTTCATCGGTCAGGGAATATTATGATTTAACGATCAAAGCCTTTAATTTGTCGGAAAAATTCCGCACACCGGTCATCCTCCTGCCGGACGAAGTCATCGCCCACACCAGGGAGAAAGTGGAGATTCCAAAAGAGACCAGAATCATTAACCGCCAGCTCCCCGCCCCCGACGCCAACAAAGCAAAGCATCAACCTTACGCCGTCAACAGCGCTGACGGCGTTCCGGTTATCCCCAATTTTGGCGAAGGGTTCCGGTTTAATATCACCGGCCTGGTCCATGACGCCACAGGCTTCCCGGCCGCCACGCCGGAGATCACGGAGAAGCTCCTGTTAAGGATCCATAAAAAAATTGCCGCCGGCGACAATGAGATTAAGGGAATTGAAATTAATCTTGCCAGAAATTCTGACATCGTCGTTCTTTCTTACGGTTCATCTTTTCGTTCCGGCGCCCAGGCCGCCAGCGAAACCGGGGTCGGGACAGTAAAACTTACGACTCTTTTCCCTTTTCCGGACAAAGAGATCAAAGAATTGGCCAAAAAAGTTAAGACAATTATCGTCGTGGAGATGAATTTAGGCCAATTGGTCCGCGAAGTCGAACGGGCCGTCGCTGGTCAGTCCCCCCACGGCGGGCTAGTAAAAGTTTATGGGATCAATATCAGCAACGGTCTTTTGATCCATCCGGAAATTATTGTCAGGAAAATTAAAGAATGTCAAAAGACATAAAAGAATATTTGCGGCTTGATAAGTTCCCTCACATCTGGTGCCCCGGCTGCGGCCATGGCATTATCCTGCAGGCAGTCCTGCGCGCGATCGACCGCTTACAGCTTGACCGTGATAATATCGCGGTCGTCTCCGGTATCGGCTGTTCTTCGCGGGCCGCCGGTTACGTTGATTTTAATACTCTGCATACCACCCACGGCCGGGCGCTGACTTTTGCCACCGGGATTAAACTGGCCAAACCGGAATTGACCGTGATCGTCCTCACCGGCGACGGCGATTGCTCGGCAATCGGCGGCAATCACTTGATCCACGCGGCGCGCAGGAATATTGACCTTAATGTCATTGTTTTCAATAATTCGATCTACGGCATGACCGGCGGACAATATTCCCCGACAACCCCCACGACCGATTACGCCGCCACCGCTCCCTACGGCAACATCGACAATGCTTTTGATCTCTGTGAATTGACCAGGGCCGCCGGCGCCTCTTACGTCGCCCGATCAACCACTTTCCACGCCGCGCAAATCCCGCTGTTAGTGGAAAAAGGGATTAAAAATAAGGGGTTTTCTTTTATTGACATCATTACGGCCTGCCCGATTTATTATGGCCGAATGAATAAAATGCCGGACGCTGTTGATATGCTGAAAACGCAAAGGGATAATGCCCGGAACATTAAACAATGGGACATCATGACCGCAGAAGAAAAACAGGGGAAATTTGTAATTGGCGAGCTTTATAATAAACCCGCGCCGGAATATACCGACGCTTATCGGCAATTAAGGGAGAAGACCCATGCGCTTTGAAATCTGTCTGGCCGGCCACGGCGGCCAGGGATTGGTCTTGGCCGGAAAAATTTTGGGCGAGGCTATCGCCCTACACAGCCGGAAAAATGTCGTGCAGACCCAGTCTTACGGCCCGGAATCGCGCGGCGGCGCCAGCCGCTCTGAAGTTGTCATAAGCGATGAAACAATTAATTATCCTAAAGTCACCCGGCTGGACCTCTTGCTGGCCTTAAGCCAGGAATCAGTCAAAAAATATCTGCTGAACTTAAAAGACGACGGCATATTGATCGTCGATCCCTTTGGCGTCAAGGAGACGCCGTCGGGGAAATATAAAATTTATTCCCTGCCGATCATGCAGACGGCTAAAAATGAGCTGGGAAAAATGATCTTCGGTAATATCGTCGCCCTGGGAGCCATCGCGGCGCTCACCAGGATCATCCCGTTGGAACATTTGGAACAGGCGGTCTTGAATAATGTCCCGCAGAAGTTCCAGGCCGATAATAAAAGAGCTTTGCAGATTGGTTTTAAGTTAGGCGAGACTGTACAGAAAGGCAACGGATGAAACTCTACGAATATCAGGCTAAAGAATTGCTGGCCAAATTTGGGATCTTAACCCCGGCGGGACAAGTGGCCGCCTCCTCCGATGAAGCAGTCAGGATTGCCGCTGTTCTCGGTTTACCGCTGGCCATCAAAGCCCAGGTCCAGGTCGGCGGACGCGGCAAAGCCGGCGGCATTAAAATTGCCCGGACCATTGCAGAAGTCAGCTCCCTGTCACAGCAAATTCTTAATATGAAAATTAAAGAACTGCCAGTTAAGAAAGTCCTGCTGGAGCAAGCGGTCGACATCGAAAAAGAATACTACCTGGGGATAATCGTCGATCGCGCCAACAAGGGCAACACTTTAATATTTTCAACCGTAGGCGGCATTGATATTGAGGAAGTGGCTCGAACTGAACCCGATAAAATCCTTAAGTTCGAAATCCGAAACAAATTCAAAACTCAAATTTCCGAAATTCCAAATGAAATAATTGACTCACTGATAAAAATGTATTTTGCCGTTGATGCCACGCTGGCAGAGATTAATCCGCTGGTCATAACAAAAAGCGGCAAAGTTATTGCCGCTGACGCTAAAATTATTATCGACGATAATGCTCTCTTCCGCCATCCGGAATTCAGCTCGATCAGCGAGGGAGCGGAAACTGACCCCATCGAGGCCGAGGCACAGCGCCGCAAAATTGCCTACGTCAGACTCCCCGGCAATGTCGGGATCATCGGCAATGGCGCCGGTCTTGTTATGTCGACAATGGATGAAGTGAAGCGCGCCGGCGGCAGTCCCGCAGACTTCCTCGATATCGGCGGCGGCGCCAAAGCGGACGTCGTTAAATCAACCTTGGAGCTTTTACTGATGGACAAGAACATTAAAGGGATCTTTTTCAATGTTTTCGGCGGCATTACCCGCTGTGATGAAGTCGCTAAAGGTCTGATCGCCGCCATTGATGAATTAAAGATTAAACTCCCCATTGTCATCCGCTTAACCGGCACCAGAAGCGCAGAGGGTTGCAAGCTCATCGCCGAGACAAAATTATTGACCGCCAGTTCCATGCAGGAAGGAGCCAGGAAAATCGTTGAGCATATTAGTCAATAAAAAAACCAGGGTCTTAGTCCAGGGAATTACCGGCCGCGAAGGGAGCTTCCACACCGGCCAGATGCTGGAGTTCGGGACAAAGATCGTCGGCGGGGTTACCCCGGGTAAAGGCGGCCAGGAAGTCCATGGAGTTAAAGTATATAATAATGTAAAAGAGGCTGTGGCCGCAACTCAAGCCAACGCCACGATCGTTTTTGTTCCCGCTCCTTTCTGCAAAGCCGCCATTTTCGAAGCGGCCGACGCCGGCCTCCCGCTCATTGTCGCCTTGACCGAAGGGATCCCAACACAAGACATGATTGACGCGGTTAATTACGTGAAAGAGAGGAGGCTGCGCCTGATCGGCCCCAATTGCCCCGGCATCACCACCCCGTATGAAGCGAAACTCGGGTTTATGCCCAATAATATTTTTAAAAAGGGCGAAGTCGGCGTTATCTCCCGTTCCGGCACGCTCACTTACGAGATAATTTATGAATTAACCCAGGTCGGGATCGGCCAATCGACCTGCATCGGCATCGGCGGCGACCCTATTTTAGGCTCAACCTTCGTTGAACTCCTCCCCGATTTTAATGCCGATCCCCAGACCAAAACGGTCGTCATGCTGGGAGAGATCGGCGGCTCCGACGAAGAGGTCGCGGCCGAATACATCGCTACCAAAATGAAGAAACCTGTGATAGCATTTATCTCTGGGCGGACCGCGCCGGAAGGGAAAAGAATGGGCCACGCCGGCGCTATCATCTCCGGCAGTTTCGGCACGGCGCAATCAAAAGTCAGCGCCTTAACCGCGGCGGGAGTCCCAATTGCCGAAACAACTAATGCGATCCCGGAAATGGTCAAACATGTTCTGCAGAGGAGCTGATTTAAATGCTTAAAGATATAAAAATCGTCGATACCACCCTGCGCGACGGAGAACAGACGGCGGGAGTCGTTTTTTCCAATGAAGAAAAATTAACTATCGCCCGCCTGCTCTCTGAAGCCGGAGTCTTCCAAATTGAAGTCGGCGTGCCGGCCATGGGCGGCGCGGAAAAAGAAGCGATAAAATCGATCGTCAAAGCCGGCTTAAAAAGCAGTCTGATGGGCTGGAATAGGGCCATCACCGAAGATATCGAGAGTTCAATCGCTTGCGGCTTAGACGCCGTCGCCATCTCCATCTCCGTTTCTGATGTTCATATAAAAGAAAAGCTGAATAAAAGTCGGGAATGGGTCCTGGAAACTGTCTGCCGGGCGATTAATTTTGCTAAAAGCCACGGCCTGTATGTTTCCGCTAACGCGGAAGACGCTTCCCGGGCTAATTCCGAATTTTTACTCACCTTTGTCAAGACTGTTAAAGACGCCGGCGCGGATCGTTTAAGATATTGTGACACGACCGGCTCGCTTGATCCGCTAAGCGCTTACGCCAAGATCAAAGAGATTCTGGAAAAAGTCGGCCTGCCGCTCGAGATCCACACTCATAACGACTTTGGCATGGCTTCGGGCAACACCCTCGCCGCTCTCGAGGCCGGAGCCGCTTTCGCTTCGGTCACCGTCAATGGTCTGGGCGAGCGGGCGGGCAATGCCGCTCTCGAAGAAATCGTCATGGCGCTAAAGTACCTGAAAAATTATGACGTCGGTTTTGATATAACCAAAATTCGCTCCTTATCTGATTATGTCGCCAAAGCGTCGGATCGGGAAATCCCCGCCAGCAAGCCGATTGTCGGGAAAAATATCTTCCGGCACGAAGCCGGCATTATTGCCGACGCGATATTAAAACATCCCGGCATGTACGATGTTTTTCCTCCCCAGGTGGTGGGCGGCATCCGACAATTACTGATCAGCAAACACTCCGGCCGCGCCGCCATTATTTCAAAATATAATGAGTACGGCATTGAAATTGATGAGGCCGCCGCCGGAAAAATACTAGAAGCGGTCAGGGAAAAATCGATCGAAATGAAAAGGCCCTTATTTGACAAAGAATTGATGCAGATATATTATGAGATTGTCGGCTATCCGAAAAAAACGTAAGTAAAAAATGTTCGATAACTTAAAAAAAGAATCCGTCATCGCTTATCAATCCGGTATTGGGATGTGGGCTTTTGTTTTGCACCGCATCACCGGCTTAAGTTTGATTTTTTACCTATTGCTGCATATCGTCGTTATTTCCACCTCCCTGAAGGGGCCGCAACCTTTTAATAATTTATTAGCCGTCCTGACCGCTCCGCCTTTTGTCGTCGCTGACCTGGCTCTTCTGGCCGCCATCCTTTTCCATGGCTTAAACGGCGCGCGGATTGTCATTTTTGATACCGGGATTGGCATCCGCCAGCAGAAGTTGATTTTCTGGCTGCTGCTGCTTCCGGCAGTAATAATTTGGATCATGACGTTATATTTTACCTTGCCCCACATATTCAGATAATAGAAAGTAGGCTTAGGAATGAAAAAGGCTGCCTTGTTATGGCTGCTGCAGCGCGTGACGGCTGTATTGATTTTTATCGTCCTGGGCGTCCATGTTTATCGCGTCCATTATGTTGAATTGGGCCAGCCGATCCTCTTTGCCGGCATCGCTATCAGATTAAAAAGTTTGTTAATGCTCGTGATCGATTCAAGTCTTCTGTTTTTCGGCCTCTTCCATGGCTTGAACGGACTGCGTACAGTCTTACTCGATTATGATTTTTTTGACCGGCAGGAAAAATTGCTCTCATGGGTTTTGAGTATCATCGGTATTATCTTCTTCATTCTAGGAGTGAAAGGTCTATGGGCCTTCATCATCAGGTAATTGTCGTCGGCGCCGGCCTCTCCGGCCTGCGCGCCGCGCTCGCCGCGCAGCAAGACGGCCTGGATGTGGCAATTTTGTCGCGGGTGCACCCGGTCCGCTCGCATTCTATCGCCGCCCAGGGGGGGATCAACGCTTCTTTAGCCAACGCCGAAGGCGGCCGCGATGATAATTGGGAAAAACACGCTTTTGATACGATTAAAGGCTCGGATTATTTAGCTGACCAGGACGCGGTCGAGATCATGACCAAAGAAGCCCCCGGTATCGTCTATGAAATGGAGCATTGGGGGACGCCTTTCAGCCGCACGATTGACGGGAGAATCGCCCAGCGGCCGTTTGGCGGCGCCGCTTTCCCCCGCACCTGCTACGCCGCCGATATTACCGGCCACGCCCTCCTCCACACCATGTATGAAAAATCGGTTAAAGAAGAGATCAAGGTTTATGAAGAATATTTGCTTCTCTCCATTGTTAAGCATGACAATGCCTGCGTCGGGATCGTCGCCTTAAATATTAATAACGGAGAAATTATTGCTATGAGCGCTGACGCCGTTATTATCGCCAGCGGCGGCTACGGCCGGATTTACGGCAATTCCACCAACGCCCTTATCAACACCGGCTCCGGCATGGCCGCCGCTTACCTGTCCGCCGGCGTGCCGCTGAAAGATCTGGAATTTGTCCAGTTCCACCCGACCTCGCTTTACGGCACCAATATTTTGATCACGGAGGGGGCGCGGGGCGAGGGCGGATATCTTTTTAATAATCGCCATGAAAGATTTATGAAAAATTACGCCGCCAAAGCCATGGAGCTGGCGCCGCGCGATATCGTCGCCCGTTCGATCCAAACAGAAATCAACGAAGGCCGCTGTTATAATAACGCTTATGTTCTTCTTGACCTGCGCCATTTGGGCAGAAAGAAAATTATGGAGCGCTTGCCGGGGATCCGCGATATCTGCCTCCATTTTGCCGGCCTTGACCCGATCAACAAACCTATCCCGATCCAGCCGGGACAGCATTATTCCATGGGCGGTATCGATACGAACGCTAATGGAGAGACCAGCCTGGCCGGATTATTCGCCGCCGGTGAAGCCGCGTGTGTTTCGGTCCACGGCGGCAATCGCCTGGGCGGTAATTCCCTGCTTGATACGATAGTCTTCGGTAAACTCTCCGGCCATTTTGCCTCCGGCTACGTGAAAGCCAAAAAGAAAAATGCGGCGGATCAAGCCCTGCAGGCTGAATTGGCAAAGGTCAAGGCTAAAGTTTCCCGTTTAGAAAATTCCGCCGGCAAAGAGAATCCGGCCAAAGTCAGGAGCGAATTAAAGACAACGATGATGGAAGAGGCCGGCGTTTTTCGGACGAAAGCTAAATTGGAAGCGGGCCTGGCTAAAATTAAAGAGCTGAAAGAGCGTTACAAGCAAATCCATCTTTTGAGTAAAATTAAAAAATATAATCTCGACCTGGTCAGGAATCTGGAGTTAGAAGGAAAATTAGCTCTAGCGGAAGTGATTGTTTTGGGGGCGCTGAAACGCGAAGAGAGCCGTGGCTCCCATTTCCGGACAGATTATCCTACCCGCAATGATGAACATTGGCTGAAACACACGCTGGCCCACCACACTGAAAGCGGGCCAAGGCTTGATTATAAAGCGGTGACCATTACCCGGTTCCGGCCGCAAGCGAGGACATATTGATGGTGACATTTAAAATTGAACGCTTCAACCCGGATGTTGATAAAGCCCCATATTTTCAAACCTACGAAGTTGCCGCGGGAAAAGAGATGTCGGTGCTGGAAGCGCTTTTCTATGTCGTCGAGAACCTGGACGGCTCGCTGGCTTTCCGCTATTCCTGCCGCGGCGCGGTCTGCGGCTCCTGCGCCATGCGGATCAATGGGAAAAACCGCCTCGCCTGCCAAACGCTCTTGAAAAAATTAAAATCTCCAGTCATCACCGTTTCCCCTCTCCCCCACCTCCCAATAGTTAAAGATTTAATCGTCGACATGGACCACTTTTTTAAAAATTATGAAAAGATCAAACCGTATTTAGTCAATAACACGTCTGCGCCGGAAAAAGAGCGGCGGCAATCAATATTAGAACGGGCGAAGATCGACGAGATGATCGCCTGCATCCTCTGCGGTGCTTGTTTTTCCGCCTGCACCGTGGCCGCGACTGATAAAAAATTTATCGGGCCGGCGGCGCTGACTAAAGCCTACCGCTTTTGGGCGGACTCCAGGGATAACCTGGGAGACGAACGGCTGGCGCTGGTTGCCGGGGAACACGGCGCCCTGCGCTGCCACACATTATTTAATTGCGCGGAAGCCTGCCCAAAAAATATCGTCCCAACTTATTCGATCCAACAATTAAAAGGCGGGTTAGTCAAATGCCGCTTTTCGAAGCCAGCTAAATAATCACAGCTCTGACGAATAGTATTTCTTCGCACCCGTAAACCCCTTCCCACTTGCCGACGCATCTTTTTATCAACCAGGGACCCATTTTCCTCTTGTTCCAAGGGATTTTCTTCGCAAAGGCAAGTTTTGCTTGATATCATAAC
>JACRKQ010000036.1 GCA_016219705.1 Candidatus Saganbacteria bacterium
GATGCAGCACATAAAGATTATAACCAAACCGCAAGACTTGGATAAACTAATTTTTAATAATGGCTTGGTGTTGGAAGGTCGCATTGTTTCAGAGACCCATGATAGGGTAATCCTGGATTTATATTTCGATAAAGGAAGTGGTCTGGCTACTTTTGATAAATCAAAAATTGCAGAGATAAATTACGGTAGAAAGAGCAAATAGATTTTAGAAATTATATTGCCCTCTCGGCTAACGGTAGGCCACAAGATTCTGGATCTTGTTATCATGGTTCGAGTCCATGGGGGGCAGCCACTTTGGACGGTCATACAAACCACCAGTGGTTGGTACCAGTGCCCTACAGTCATTCTGTGGGGCATTGCTGTTTTTAGGGGCTCCCCCGGGGTTATTTTGGGCAATTTTGGCTATCCCGCAGGCAATCTCTTCAAAAGGCTGGCCAACATACATGCGCATTTCAACATGGTCATCAAATATGGTTATGGATTTGATAAGAGCGTGAAGGAGGGCTTTCTTGGCTTCCGGAGGGGCCTGATCAATGTGCTTCATGGCGAATTTAATGTTTGAATATAGGAACTCGCTGGAGTTGCCGGTTATCTGAGCCACGCGTCTTTGCGCTTCCAGCTTTGTGAGCTTTTCTTGCAGCATAAGAATCTCTGCATCAAAGGTATCCATCTTGGCTTTGTAGCTGGGGCCTTTTGAGATGGTCTCGTCCATCGCAAGGGAGAGTAGCTTGTCTGCTTTTTCTCTTGCGATTTTTAGTTTCTCCTCGGCTTGCCCAATTTCTTTTTCTACTTTGCTTAGTTTTTCTTTGTAATCGAGCACGGCGTCGCCTATGGCTTTTACAATGATACCTTGATCCTGGGATGCGCGCCTGAAGAAGTCTATAACCGCGGAGTCAAGCTGCGTTGCAGAAAGCTTTATTGAGTTGCATCCAAGGGACTGTTTTGTCCGGCTGCAGGTGTAATAATAAAACTTTCTACTCCGGCCATTAGCGCAGTAAGCCACATAATGGCTGCCACAGTTACCGCACTTAATTATCCCGCTTAACAAATAAAGGTATTCTTTTACTCGCTTGACAAATTTATGCCCGGGGAGCCTGCTGGTAATCAGCTTATTGGCTCTATCCCATAAGGCATCGTCTACCAACGCCGGATGATTCCCGCGGTTGAGTTCTCCTGCGTATTTGATGAGGCCTTTGTAGAAAGGGCTTTTGATCATTGCCACGATGCTTTGTTTATGCCAGAGTCCGTTCTTCGGAGTGGGGACTTTTAATCTTATCAGCATATTGCAGATATCGCTTAAGGATTTGTTATCAGCGGCCATTTCCCAGGCTTTCTTCAATAAGGGGGCTATTGTTTCGTCAATCACTACCTTATGAGGTTGCCTGCCGTTTGGCAGCGCAGGTCCGTCATTAATAAGTTTGTATCCAAAAGGTAATGCTCCGCCAGTCCACTTGCCTTGGCGGGCCCGGGCAATGCAGGAAGCTTTCACGCGCTCGCCGGTAAGCTCCCGCTCAAAGGCGGACAATATTCCCAAGATCCCTATAACCACCCTGCCAATAGCAGTTGAGCTGTCTAAGTTCTCTCTAACCGAAACAAAATCTATCTCTTTTTCCCTGAATAAATCTATTAAGGCATAAAGATCTCGTGTGTTTCTTGTGAGGCGGTCTAATCTTAAGAAAATAATGCCGTCAAAGGATTTCTTGCCGCTATGAACATCTTGAAGCACTGATTGGATTCCGGGCCGGTTTAAGTCCTTGCCGGAGAATCCGTCATCATAGATGATGCCTGTTTGGCCGAAATTAGCCATCTCGTAGCCAAAGGCATCAATCATGTTCTTGCAGTGATGCGCCTGCGCATCAAGGGTGGTGAAGTCACCCTGGGCTTGGTCATCAGTTGAGCAGCGGGTATAAATGATGTAGCGTTTTTTCTTTTTTGTTTCGGCTTTCATAATCATAAAAATCACTCCTTTAATAGGCTGGGTTAGCCGCCATGCAGAAAAAAATATCTTCTGCACGGCGGCAATAAAAACACTTAGGCTTTGGCTTTTTGTTTTTTGCCTTTTCCCCAGCCAGCCTTCCATCTGGTCACAGCGCCAGCAACGATTTCATTGATGCGTTCCTGGGTTGTGCCTTCCTTAAGGATCTCAACTAATTCCTGCTTGTTGATCACCCGGAAGTTTTTAATACCGCGCTCTTTTGCTTTGAGCATCAGCTCATTGCGCGACGATTCTTTAGTGCGCGGCTCACCGGTTGCAGTCTCTTTTGAGGCCGCAACCTGCGCTTTTGCTTTCTGAGTCTTTGATTTTTTCTTGCCGTAATGCTTGGCATGAAGTTTATGCAAAAACTCTTTCTGTTTCTTTTTCTTTTCAGCGGTCATGCGGTAGTCACCCCCTTTCAGTTTTTGTGTTTTGTTTTTGGAACCCAACCCTATAATAGAAAGAATTATAAGTCAAGCGAAATCAACGAGTTATTGTTCTTTTTAAATCTACTTGATTATGCTGTCTCTATTAGCTTCATACACGGCTTTTCATTGAAGTGGCGAGAATTTTTTAGAAATTAAAAAATATTTCCGCCACTTTTGACACTTTCCGTGTATGGAGTTAGTGGAGGCAGAAATCATGGCAAGAAGTTTAGCGGATCACTTCAAGAAACGCTTCGGAGACCGAAAATTTGTTGTTATTTACCCGGAGAAGCCCCTTGAGGGAGCTGACAGACGCCTGCAACATGAGGAAATCTTCCATGCCTTTACATCTGTGTTGGCGGGGATTCTTAAAAGGGAGCCTACTGCCGATGAGCTGTCAGGATTGGAGGATATATCAAAGAAGCAGACTGTCCAGTAAGGAGGACCCGAATTTATGGGCCTTATATGAGGCACTAACAAAAACGAAAGGAGTGCCTCAATCGGCCTTAATTACCAAGGGTTTTTTGATGACTGGGAACTTAAAGTTGCGCAGTGTTTGGTTGCGGAGTTCCAGCGCAAATTCAGAAGAATCCTTGCGCGCGATGCTTACGAGGATTTGCTGCAGGACTGCCTTGCGCATTGGGTTTTTGTTAAAGATAAATACGAGCCCGGGCATGCGGCGACTATCAAAACCTTTATGGAAAGGGTTGTTAAACATCAGTTGCTTAATATCGTAAGGGACAGGCAAAGTTACAAGCGAAAAGCATTTTATACCAGCCTTTCTTTGGATGAGTTAATAGCAAATAAAGACAACAATTTTATTGAAAAATTTTTAAGGGTTGAAGGCGACGCATTTGATTCACTGATGAAGGCGGAGTTTCCGACAGCGATGTCAAATGCGAAGGAGAAGCTTTCATTCAGACAAAAGGAGCTGTGCAGATTGCTTGAAGATGGCTTAAGCGTTAAACAGGCAAGCAGGCATCTAGGGCTTCCGCGCAGCACAGTGCGGGAAGAAAGAAAACGCATCCGGGAAATCTTTAGGAATGAAGGATTGCAGGAATACCTGAATCCGGATTAAAACAAAAGGAGATTGAGATGGCTGACGTATGCAGATTTAAGTTTAAAGACGGAATCAATAGCGACTTGATTGAAAGCAAGATTGCCCTGGCTATCTTAGCAGCGGAGGGAGTCTTTGGCCGGGCAAAAGTAAGGCTGGATGCGGCGTATATCGTCTCAAAGAATAAGGCGGTGATAGATGTTTCAAGTGAGGTAGGAGAACACATTGCGCAGGTCTTTACAAGCTTTATGACTGAAGCAGTCGGTGAAAAGAAGTTTATTGTTGAGCGGGTTAGAGCAAAAGACTCAGGAGGTGCAGGATGAGAATCTATAAAGGCTTTAGGGAAATTTACCAACGCCTAAACAAGTATAACCGGGAACAGATGATTAA
>JACRKQ010000038.1 GCA_016219705.1 Candidatus Saganbacteria bacterium
GGAATGTGACGGCAGAGATGATAAAAAGGTACATCGAAGATCATGAAGAAGGGGAGGTGGGAGAAGATGCCTTTAAGGTCGAGAGCTGACTTCAGTCAGCTGTTTTTCAACCCGTCGGCTTATAGCCGACGGTGGTTGAGTTGCCCGAGGAGAAATCGGCGAGATCTCCGCCATCCATTTAGCCATGCTTCAGGCAAAACCGATAGGGGTGGGGATTGCCAATAATGCTTATTATAATCTGGGCAGCCACTTGTTGGCCGTCTTATTAATGTTATTTCCCGATACGGAATTTAATTTTAGCCGTCAGGATTCAGTGGTTGGAAATGGACAGGTCGAGAGCGGAATGATCCAATTTACAGCCAAACCTGGTTGGTCAGGCACAATACATGTCGGTTATAATCATCCGCAGACAGTAAGGGTAGGTAGACTAATTGGCAGCGGGGGCGAACTTGTATATAACATGATGTCACCGCAACCGTTAATTTTTTTAGCTGAAGGCCATTCTGTACAGCAACAGGGGCAATTTGATGAAAGAAAAACTCTGGCCCTGGCAATCGATTATTTCTATAATATGTTGAAGGGGAGAGCAGAATCAAATTTACCGTTGGCTATTAAGACAACAGAAATTCTCCACTCCCTGCATCCGGAAATTGGGTGATCTATCCCTTGCGGTTTCTTTCCCGTGCGTTCTCGGTCAGCCAGCGTTTTCTCAAGCGAATATTTGCCGGGGTGATTTCTACCAATTCATCGTCATCGATAAATTCCAGAGCTTGCTCCAACGTCAGTTTGATTGCTGGTGTCAATTTAATCGCTTCGTCAGCCCCGGCGGAGCGGATGTTGGTCTGTTTTTTTTCTTTGCAGGGATTGACCGTCATATCGGAACGACGGGCATTTTCACCGACAATCATCCCTTCATAAACGCTAATGCCCGGGCCGACAAATAATTTAGCGCGGTCTTGCAGATTGTCCAGGGCATAAGCGGCGGTTTTGCCGGCGGTCGCCGAGATTAAAACCCCGTTTTGCCGCTTTGCGATTTCCCCTTTATGCCGTTCGTAGCGGTAAAACGCGTGGTTAAGCACGCCTTCACCCTTGGTATTCATGATAAATTCCGCGCGAAAGCCAAGTAATCCGCGGGTCGGCACATTAAAAATTAAATTTGTAACATGATTTTTACTGACCATATCCTGCATCTCTCCGCGGCGTTTGCCCATCATTTCAATCACAATCCCCGCGTGTTCCTCGGGAACCGTGATATGGGCTTGTTCCATTGGTTCCATAACTTCGTTGTGAATAGTTTTCAAGATAACTTTTGGTTGGGAGACCTGGATTTCATACCCCTCACGCCGCATTTTTTCCAGAAGAATCGATAAATGTAATTCTCCCCGGCCGGAGATTTTAAAACCGTCGATCCCGCTCAAGACGTCCATGCGCAGGCCGACATCCGTTTGCAGTTCCCGTTCCAATCTTTCGCGCAAATGGCGCGAAGTGACGTATTTTCCCTCCCGGCCGGCAAAAGGAGAATCGTTGATTAAAAATTCCATCGTGAGGGTTGGCTCGTCAATGGTTAATAATGGCAAAGGCTTTGGATTATCAGCGGCAGAGATTGTTTCGCCGATGGTAATGTCCGGCATTCCGGCCACTGCGACAATATCGCCGCATTGGGCAGAAGCCACCTCGACTTGTTTTAATCCTTCAAAAACCGAAAGTTTCGTTATTTTAGCCGGAACAATCGACCCGTCCCTTTTGCACACAACAATCGGCGTATTTAATTTCAACTCCCCGCTATTTACCCGGCCGATAGCGATCCGTCCGATATAATCATTGTAAGCCAGATTTGTGACCTGGGCTTGCAGGGTGTTTCCACTTAAATCAGGGTAGGCGGGGACGTGTTTTAAGATTGTCTCGAAAAGCGGGATCAAGTTATCATTTTTGTCCTCAAAGTTATATTTAGCCGCGCCTTCGCGGGAAATTGTGTAGACTATGGGAAAGTCGAGCTGTTCGTCAGTGGCGTCAAGTTTAACAAAAAGGTCAAAGATCATGTCGATAACTTTATTCGCCCGCTGGCCTTTTTTGTCGATCTTATTAATGACGACAATCGGACGCAAGCCAAGCCTTAATGATTTCCCCAGCACAAATTTTGTCTGCGGCATCGGGCCTTCCTGCGCGTCAACCAGGAGAAGGACACTGTCTACCATTTTAAGAACACGTTCGACTTCTGAACTGAAGTCGGCATGCCCAGGCGTATCAACAATATTGATCTTATAATCTTTATAGTGGATAGAACAGTTTTTAGCAAAAATAGTAATACCGCGCTCTCGTTCTAATTCATTAGAATCCATGACGAGATCAGTGACTTCTTCGCGCTGGCCAAAAGCGCCGCCCTGGCGCAGGAGATGGTCAGTCAAGGTTGTCTTACCATGGTCAACGTGGGCGATAATAGCGATATTAATGATTTTTTGCATTGGAATATTACTATTATAACAGATTATCGACTAATTGCCCATGGTCGCCTATTGTGATAAAATTCAAGTGACAAGGAGAGGTTATAACATGCGTCAAGGTTTCACTTTAATTGAGTTGATTATGGTGATTGTGGTTTTAGGGATTTTGGCGGCGACAGCTCTGCCGCGATATTTAAATTTATCAGCGGCCGCGCAGAGCAGCGGAGCCAAGGCTATGCTGCAAACAGTCCGGGCGGCGGTGGCTGTCCGTTATGCCAGTAACGCCAGCTATGGTCAGGAGACAGCCAATTCCGGGATACCGTCGTCAATCGAAGCCAATATGTTTCAGGACGGCGTCATTCCCAAAGAATCTAATAGCAACAGCAATGCCGTGGAAATTGGTAATGGCGCGCCGACCGGCGCTGCTGGCGGCTGGTATTATAACAGCGTTAGAGGGATTGTTTACATCAATCATACAAACTATTCAACGTATTAGAGTGCGAGAAAATTTAATTCTTTGCAATTTGTCTGGCGATAAGTTAGGCGGTCCAGGAGGCGAGTTCAAGCGGGGTAAATTGCAGTTTATTTAGAAATTTTAACAGCCGCTAAAGCTAGAAAAAGCGGAATCTCCTGCCGCGCGCGGTTCTCCCGGCGGGCAACACTGCCGGGCAGGCTTTGGCGGTGAGAAGTCCATTCCTCAAGCTGGCTGACGAGTAGTCGGTTTTTATGAAATTCTCCAAAATATTTTTCCAGCGGCCGATGAAACGACCAGGTATGAACATCGGGCGCGGCGCCAGGATGCATCTGGATCGGAATTTTCATTTCGGAAATATAACTATCAATTCTCCGGTACTGTAATTTTCTTTTTTCATCAGTCCCCCAACCGCTTTGGCGGGGGATGCGGAAGCAGGGATGGTTCATTACCAGTAATAAACGGCCGCCGTTTTTTAAAACACGGCTAAATTCAGCAATGGCTTTGTCCAATGATTCAATGTTCTGGAGCGCCATAATGCAGCTGACGGCGTCAAAGCTTTGGTCGCTAAAGGAGGTTAGATTTGTTGCGTCGGCCACGAAGTATTTAATGTTTATCTGATGAGAACGTTTTTTAGCGGCGTTAATCAGATTGGAAGAATTATCTATTCCGATAACAGTCGCGCCTTTTTCTGCCAGCGCCCGACAGAAAACTCCTTGACCGCAAGCTGCATCAAGAATTTTCTCGTCTCTTTCCGGAGCTAATAAACGGAGCGCGCCGGGGACGATAACGTTCTGATGATAATCAGAGCCGCGATCGCCCACAGTTTTGTCATACCAGCCGGCGACCTGGTTCCAGCTGGTAGAGCGGGAGTGTTTGGCCGGGCGCTTATGAAATTTTTTCATGTTGCTGGACGTCTGATCCTTTTTTCCAATATCACAAAAAGCAGGGCGGAAATCAAGGCCAGGATCCCCCCGTAAATAAACGGCGCGGCCGGGTTGAAAAAAGACCAGAGCAAGCCGGCAAAGAGTGAAGCAAAAAAAGTGCAGACGCCAATTACCGCCTGAAAAATACCATAAGCTGTCCCGATGATCTGCCGGGGGACCAGGAGAGAAAGGTAGGCTTTGCTTAGGCCTTCATTAAGGGCCATGTGGATGCCGTATAAGGGAAAAAGGATCCAGACATAAAAACTTGCATTAGCTAATCCAAAAAGAAAATAAACAAGCGCGAAGAGTAAAAACCCTGCCAGCAAAACCTTTTTGATGCCGATTTTATCGCTAATGATGCCCAGCGGATAAGAAAAGACGGCATAAGTGAGATTAAATAAGACATAGGCGAGCACGGTCAGAGAAACTGAAAGACCTAAATTATGCGACCGCAAAATTAAAAAGGCATCTGAACTGTTGCCGAGCGCAAAAATTATATTGATGAATAAAAATATTTTAAAAGAAGGATTTATGTCTTTAATTGTTACGGATGGCGAAGAATTCGTTTTTTGAGCTGAAGCATCTTTGACCCAGAGCAGGAAGAAAATAGCAAAGATACAAGGAAGGGAGGCAATGAAAAAAACCGATCGGTAATTATTGTCAAGTATTCCGAGGAGGAAGATCCCGATCAGCGGCCCGGCGGCAGCGCCAAAAGTATCGAGCGCCCGGTGAAAACCGAAAGCAGCGGCGCGATTTTCCTTCTCTGAAAATTCCGTGATCAGCGCATCCCGGGCGGCAGTCCTGGTCCCTTTTCCAAACCGGTCGATAAACCGGGAGAATAGCACCCAGGGCCAGGCATAAGCCAGGCCGATTAAAATTTTTGACAGGGTTGAGAGCGAATAGCCGAGGACGACAAAAGGTTTTCTTTTCTGGAATTTATCCGATAGCCAGCCCGAGACGATTTTCATCAGGCTGGAAGTCGACTCCGCAATTCCTTCGATTAGTCCAACGGCTGCTACCGGCGCTCCCAGTACTGTTGTCAAAAATATTGGGACGATCGGATAAATCATCTCGGACGCGATGTCGTTGAAAAAGCTGACAAGGCTTAATAGAAAGACGTTCTTTGATATTTTAAACATAATTTTAAAACGGAGGGAGGAGGATTCGAACCCCCGATACCGTTAAGGTATAGTCGCTTTCGAGGCGACCGCGATCAACCGCTCTGCCATCCCTCCAATTAACTAACAACGAACAATATGTATGGCCATCTCCGGTGATCAACCGACTAAATCAACGGGTTGGCCGCTGGAAAATGCTTTGATGTTTTTTACAGTTGTATCTAAAATTCTCTGAAGAGCCTCTTTGCTGTTAAAGGCATTGTGAGGAGTAATGATGACATTGGGCTGGTTAATTAAAATATGATTTTCCAGTATGGCCTTCAAATCACAGGTCTTTTTGAAAGCAGACGTCAAAAGTTCTCTTTCTTCTTTGATGAAACACTCCTCTTCTAAAACATCCAGGCCTAAGCCGGCAAAAATTCCCTGCCTCAAACCCTCCAATAAAGCGGTAGTGTCGCAAATGCCGCCCCGCGCAGTGTTGATTAAATAACAGTCCTTTTTGAATAATTTTAATGTTTTTAGATTAATCATATGATGAGTGGCTTTATTATACGGCACATGCAGGGTGACAATGTCAGAGTTCGTGAATAGATAATCTAAAGTGACATATTTGAAATTTAGTTCCCGGGCTAATTTTTGGTCTTCCCTGATATCAAAGGCTAAAATATTCATATCAAAGCCTTGGGCAAACCTGATGACATGACGGCTAATATTGCCGACTCCTACCACGCCTATTGTCTTGTCTTTTAGGTCAAAGCCCCTTAAATTCTCCACAGAAAAATCGCCTTTCTTGGTCTTTTCCAAAGAAGGATAAATTTTTCTTGATAACGCCAGGATTAAGGCAAAAGTATGTTCAGCCACCGTGTTCTCCCCGTAGCTGGGCACATTGGCAACCAAAATGTTTTTATCGTTGCAGGTTTTTAAGTCGATATGGTCAAAGCCCGTGGAGCGGGTAGTGATGAATTTCAGGGATTTTAAAGAATTAAGGACCTTCTTGTCGATCGTGGAATAAATAAACGGGGACAAAATATCAACGCCCAAACATTTTTTTGCTTTTTCCGGAGTCATTTTTTCTTCAAAAAAGGCCAAATTAAAATCTTTGAGTCTTGGTCTCAAATAGGCGGTCTCCCAAGATTCAATTTCAAAAAATGCGACTTTTGGTTTTTTCATTTAATCTGGTATATAAAGAAGAGTATGATATATGCAATATCAACTCTGTCTCATATACTCAGTTTTCACCTCTTTCTTTTTATAATTTCTACCCCGATATATTGGGGTAAATTTGCTCCACTGAATATAAATTTGGCGGTGTCTGTTTGAAAATATCCGAACGGAGCTGGCTGGGCTCGGCGGGCGGAATTCCCCCCACACCCCCCTTCCGCCCGCCTCGCCTTGCCTGCCCGACCGAAACTCGTGAGTGAAGGCGGGAACCGGAGCGGAAAGGACGATTTCAAGTTTTTCTTTGGCGGCAAATTCTATCCGCCACGGTGTCATTTTGCTCATCCAATGTTTACCCTTAACAATTTCGTAGAATTCAGAAACACCAACACATCGGGGACTAAATGAATGGCAGCCGCTTCAATAGGTCCGATAATCTTGGCAAGCACAAGAATTATGCCGAAAACATGCACAACTCCGACCCCTATGAATATATTTTCCTTGATAGTTCGGTATGCACGTTTACTTAACGCTCGAGCTTTGGCGATTTTCTTTAGATCATCTCCGATAAGCACGATGTCGGCCGCATCCATGGCGGCCTGATTGCCCATGACGCCCATAGCGATACCGACATTTGCCTGGGCAAGAGCTGGAGCATCGTTGATGCCGTCTCCAACCATAGCCACTTTCACTTTTTCCTTAGCTTGGATTTCTTTTATGAAACTGATTTTATCTTCCGGTAAAAGACCGGCTTGATAATCGGAAAGGCCGACTTCCTTTGCAATGAATTCGGCTGTGGCAGAATTGTCGCCGGTAAGCATAATCATTTTTCGGACACCACCTTTCTTCAGTGCCTGGATTGCTTCTCTCGCACCTTCCCGTAGTTTGTCGGTCAGGTACAAAATGGCCACAAGATTATTATTTATAAGCAGAAATACGGCAGTGCTGTTTTCATTCCCGATTTTTAATCTTGGTAATCCCATCTTTTTATCCCTCAAGAGCGCATCGTTGCCAAGCTCAACTCTTTTACCGGCAACCGTAGCCTCCACGCCGCACCCTTTAATTGTATTGAATGAGGTCGGCTGTGGAATAGGTACCTTCAAGTTGTTCGCATGGTCAACGATAGCTTGGGCAAGCGGATGATTTGACCTTCTGTCTGCTGCGGCCGCCAGTTGTACGGCTTCGTTTCTCGTATATTTCTCATTCAAAATTTCCACATCGGTGACTACCGGCTTGCCGATAGTGAGCGTTCCAGTCTTGTCGAAAATAATCGTATCTATGTGGGCAAGTTCTTCCAAAAACACGCCACCTTTAAGCAGAATTCCTTCCCGAGCCGCACGAGCAATACCGGCAACCATGACAAGCGGCGTGGCCAGTCCCAATTCTGCCGGAGAAGTAAAAATTAAAAGGGCGATGATGGTTCGTATGTCATGTGTCAAAAAATAAACTCCCATCACAAAAACAAAGGAAATTGGGATTAAGTAAGTTGCGACTTTATCCGTGAGCTTTTGAATGGGAGCGCGTTTTTCTTGAGCTTCTTCCACAAGAGCGATGATATGGGAAAATAAAGTGTCTCCGCTCAATTTAGTTACTCGTATATCAAGTGCGCCAGCTTGAAGCACCGTACCGGCGTACACTTCACTCCCCTCGTTTTTCTCTTGTGGCATGTTTTCTCCGGTGATTGCCGCCTGATTGACCGCTCCATTGCCGTGGATCACCTTGCCGTCAACCGGAATTTTCTCTCCCGTTTTTATAAGTACCACATTGCCAGTCTTGAGTTTCTCAATCTCGACCATTTCTTCCTTTCCGTTCTCATGTTTCAAACGAGCGTTTTTCGGCATTTCATCAATCAAACTTCGGATGGATGTTCTGGCACGTTCGCTGATAACATCGCCGATGAATTCGGCGATAAGGATGATGAGAAGAATAATGCCTGCCGCAAGATATTCTTTGCCTAAGACTGCGACAATGACGGCAATAGTGATATATATTTCCGTGCCGATTTTTCGTTCCTTGAATAATCCCGCAATACCTTCTTTCGCCAGTCCAAATAAACCGAACACGAGTCCGGCAAGAAATACGGGAAATGGTATAACCGAAAGAGAAAACAATCCGCTTAATACGGCTAAAATTACAATTCTCGCGACCTCTAATTTGTGTTCCTTTATAATTTGCATGGTCATATTTAAGATAGTGCTCGATTATTACTTCTATTTCAATAAATCCTCAATGGAAACGCCTAATGCCTTTGCAATTTTGGCCATAACTTGGACACTCGGTTTTTTAACAAAATCGCCCTCTATTTTGGTAAGGGTAGTGTGTTTTACGCCAGACTTTCTCACCAAATCGTCCTGCGTTAAGCCAAGTTTGTTGCGGTATTTTTTGATATTTTCGCCTATTGTTGCCATAGTTTCAAAACTTTGATATCATTAAACCATAAAGAGTGATTTCAAATATATGATATCAAAAAATTTCAATTTAGTAAAGAAAAGCCCGCTTTTGGCCTTCATAAAGTTCGAGCCGACATTTTTGACAGGTTCTTTGGCAGTTTGTCTTTCCGCTCCGGTTCCCGCCTTCACTCACGAGTTTCGGTCGGGCAGGCAAGGCGAGGCGGGCGGAAGGGGGGTGTGGGGGGAATTCCGCCCGCCGAGCCCAGCCAGCTCCGTTCGGATATTTTCAAACAGACACCGCCAGTTGGGAAATGAAGTCATTGGCTCGCCCGCTACGCGGGCTCGCCAGCCGTTTTTCGGGGAAATTTCAAGCCGTTTTGAATTCAGTAAGGCCAAAAGCGGGCTTTTCTAAATCCTTATGAAATATTTTATCTACACAAGGAAATCTACGGAGAGTGCAGAACGACAAGTGATGTCGCTTGAATCTCAACTTTCTGAATTGAAAGAATTTGCCGCCAAAGAAAAACTTGAAATCGTCGCCTCGATGAGCGAGGCGCAAACTGCAAAAGAACCCGGGCGAAAAGTTTTCGCCGAAATGCTTGATCGGATTTGCGCCGGAGAAGCCGGCGGAATTTTGGCTTGGCATCCGGACAGATTAGCTCGCAATTCCATTGGCGGCGGAAAGATTATCTATCTGCTGGACACAGGAAAAATCCTTGACCTCAAATTTCCTACATTTTGGTTTGACAGCACACCGCAAGGGAAATTTATGTTGAACATTGCCTTTGGCCAGAGCAAATACTATGTGGACAATTTGAGTGAAAATATCAAGCGAGGCCACCGCCAAAAACTGCGAAAAGGAATATGGCCGGGGTTTGCGCCGCTTGGCTATCTCAATAATTCTCGGACAAAGAGAATAGACCTTGATAATGAAAAATCGGTGTTAGTGAGAAAATGTTTTGAGCTTTACGCCACCGGCGACTATACGCTCAAAAATATCAAGCAGTTTTTGGCGGATACCGGACTCGACAGCTACAAAGGCAATGTTCTTTCTACCTCCTGTGTCCAGCGAATGCTGAAAAATCCTTTTTACTATGGAACTTTCCGCTTCAACGGCGAGCTCTACGAAGGAAGCCACGAGCCAATTATTTCCAAGAAACTTTTTGATGACGTTCAACAAGTGATGAACAATCGGGGCAAGAAACAGAGAAAGCGGAAACACGAGTTTGCTTTTTCGGGATTTATGAAATGCGGAAAGTGCGGTTGCCTCATTACCGCCGAAACACAAAAGGGACATATCTATTATCGTTGCACCAAGAAAAAGCAAACCTGTAATGAAAAATATCTCCGCGAGGAGGCACTTGTTGAACAGATGAAATCCGTCATTCAAAAAGTTTCTATTCCCGACGATTGGGCGGCCAATATGCTCGCCGAGTTAGACCGCGAAAAAGCGAGTATTCAAAACGAGGGTATTTCTTTTGTTCAAAATCTTAAAGACCGAAAAATAGAAGTTGAGCAAAAGATAGATCGGCTTCTCGATATTTACATTGAGGGCAAAGGAATATCGCCGGACGAGTATCAGGCCAAGAAAGCGAAGCTCTTGAACGAAAAAGCCGACATTGACCAAGAAATCAGAGATTTTGAACAAAAGGGAAATAATTGGCTCGAACCGATGCAAGAAGTGATTTTATTGAGTAGCCAAGCCAAAATTATTTTGTCGCAAGGCGACAAAACACAAATCCGCGCATTTCTCAAAAATGTCGGCTCGAACTTTATGCTGAATTCAAAACGGCTTGAAATTTCCCCGAAAAACGGCTGGCGAGCCCGCGTAGCGGGCGAGCC
>JACRKQ010000037.1 GCA_016219705.1 Candidatus Saganbacteria bacterium
GCTGAAGCGAGTATTGTTGGCTGATCAAGCGGAAAAAGAACAGTTATTGTCTTTTATCCGATCTCCATGAATTAGCCAATTAAAAATATCAAGATTGCATCGGTTGAGTCAGCAATGTTTTTACCGAGCTAAACTATTACTCAGAGCTGGGAGCTTGACCACCCGCCCACCAGCCATTTCTGTTTGTATCAAGCGCCACAAAAACAGAAAAATTCGGCGATTCAGCAATCTGCCGGCGTATGACAAATCGGCCATTAATCGTTCTGCCATTCGGAAACAAGTCCCCATTGTTTATGATTTGGCGCGCTTCATGTTTTGTGCGAAAAACCGCGCCGTCATACCGCCGGCAAGCCGCCCAAATATTACTAATTCCCGCCATAAATAAAATTTTCCTCGCAGGTTATTTCGACAAAATTGATGGGAAATTTCACTCTTTGACTGGTTTTGTGGGTTTAAAGAATTATTAGCGGCCAAAGATCACAAATCCCAGATCGGGAAATTATAAATATTTGGCGCTATTTTAAATGGGGCTGATTGACGAGAAAAAATAATGCCGTAGTAGATTATTCGGGACATAACATTTTAGTCGAGGGCATCACAAAAATATGCTTTTTCTTGTATGAATATTAGTCACCAGCGTTTTCACCATATCCTCATCTGAATATCTATATTCGAAAATGATATATTTTTCATTAAATGCCCATTTAATAATGGTTGGATTTATTACCCAGTGTTTCATTGTTAGCTGAACATTATTTGTATTATTGTTAATGATATAAAATCCCGAACCTTCATTAGATGGAAAATATTCAACTCTATACTGTCCTGACGGAGAGAGATACAATTGATCGTCAGGATTATGGCTCTGTTCATTTAGAACCTTCTCCTTTGTAAACGGAGCCTTAACTTTCTCGTATTTTGAGACATAATTATCATCAAAATTAAATCTTAAAGCCCAACCAATCTCTTCAAAATTTTTGTAAAAAGAGGCTATTTCTATTAAGTGCATAGTTTGTTTTAAAGTCATTAAGCCGATCGAAAGTAATAAAAAAAATAAGGCGTACTTAAAGATGTCTTTTCTCTTTCTAGTGAATACTATTGGAATTAAACTACCCAAGCAAACAAAAAATAATATGATCAGATCGTAATAAATAGGCAGTAGATAAAGATTGATAAGGGATTGTTTCCAATTCATAGTTTCAATAATAATTCCCATATAGGCATAAAACAAAAACAGCAAAAAAAGATAAAAGATTAAATATGTTTTCCGGAGGGGGAAGAAACACATTATTACTTTATCCCCTGCTTCGCCAAGGGATAAAACTCTTCATATATTTGACGTCCTCTTGGGCCTGACTTAGGCTTGTTATTAGGAGGAGAGTCATACGAATACAAATTAGCAAGAACAGCAGGCTTATCAGTTAAATCAGCATACGGCGCCCATTTATCAATTCGACGTCTAATAACTGCGGCAGAAAAATTAATGGCCTGTTTAGGTTTTTGTAAATAATTATATAGTTTTTTTCTTGGAAGTTTATTTTTATTGGATGGTTCTGGGTTATAATAACCCAACTTAATAATCTCATACGCGGTTGACATTTTAATCTGCGCAATTCCGGGAGATGTATCATTTGAGATTTTTACTTTCATTCCAAAAATATTAGCTTGAATATTAATGTTGGTTTTCCCTAACCAGTCGCCCCAAAAATCATCCCAACCCATTCGGCAATACTCATCTATTAAGATTGCCCCAAGAAGATATGGATCAATTTTCTGCCTTTTAGCGGCAGAAATAATTATTCTTCTATATTGTTTTATATGGGACAAAATTTGCTGTTTTGATTTTCTTGGAATTTCATCTATTATTATTTGGTCTTGCTCTTTTATTGTTTTTGCCTTCTTTTGTCGATTTTTCTCAAATTCCTCCATTTCTGGTTTTTTAACTAGAGAAATATAATCATACAACCCTCCGATAAACTGATTTTTGGTAATAGAAATGACATCCAAGTTGTCTTTTAATTTTGAATTGGGGTTGGAACGGATATAGAAGTCATTTTGCAAAGCAACAATATGAACCTCCTTAATTTTCCCGTCTCTAATTAATTCAGCGATCTCATCGATTGTTAGAAATTGAAGCATATCATTTATGAATAGTATGCTTTTGCCTCGTGAATCAGTTATAACCAGAATTATTTTCATGTCGGTAAATTATCTCACGGCTAATATTGAAATGCAAATAGAATGCTTGAGAACTGGGAAAAACTCCAGCATAGAAGATTAATAATAATTTCTAGTTTGACCGCTAGTTTGAGAAAACACCCGAATGGGGATCGCAGTGATAATAATTGCCTACAAATTCCAGATCGGGAAATTGTAAATATTTGGCGCTATTTTAAACGGGGCTGATTGACGGGAAAAAACAATCCCATATTTAACGTCCGGATCCATTTGCATTAAGCTCAAAATTGATTGATAATCTTCTGGCGTTATTTTGCGTGTCGCTTTGATTTCCGCCGCAATTTTTTCTTTCCCCCGGGAAATTATCAAATCGATTTCCATGCCGGCTTTGGTCCGTAAATAGGAGAGCTTCCAGGGTAAACTATGATACTCAATCTGCTTGAAGATTTCGTTTATAACAAATCCTTCGAGCAGAATCCCAAAAGCGGCCGTATTGTTGTCGGGTAAACCTCTCTCCCCCGCCACAAACCTCGCTAAGCCGGCATCAGAAAAATATATTTTCGGGCTTTTGCTAATCTGCACGCGCAGTGATTTACTATAAGGAGGCAAACTTTGGCAGACAAAAGTATCCTCTAAAATACCATAATAAGTTTTAATGGTATGCGGGCTTACGCCGAGAACTTTTGCTTTAGCGGCATAACTGGCAATAAAAGTATTTTCACTGGCCGCTAAAGCCAGGAAGCGGTCAAAAAGACCAATGTCCTGGACTAAATTTTCTCGACGGATCTCATTCTCCAGATAAGTCGCCTGATATGATTGTAAAAGTTCTTGAGATAAAGTGATGTCTGATTGCAAATTCGGCTCGGGCAACATAGTTTTTTGCAGCCAACTAGATAATGACGTTGCATAATCACGAGGTTCCTGAAAATTTAATGATTTTTCCAATTTATCTGGATCAAACAAAACAGGGACAATAGAATTCGCGCCTAAAATTTCCGATTGGGATAACGGCCAAAGGACTTTAGAAAAACTGCGCCCGGCCAGTGTTTCCGCCCTTTGTCTTTTTATTGGCCGCGCCGACGAACCCCAAATCCAAAATTTTATTCTCCCTTTATGTTTTTCATATAAACCTTGAAGGCCCTGAAACAGGGCCGGGATTTTTTGTATCTCATCAACAAAAACGTGTAAAATCTCATCGAGTCCCCTTTTAGCAAATTCCGCTTCTACATCCAACACCCATTGTTCTGGACGGCTTTCATATCGACGCAGCGTTACCAAATCATAAAATTGATAATTTAACGCTCCAGGATAATTTTGACGAAAAGCATCCATTAGAGTAGTTTTGCCAGTTTGTCTTAACCCTAAAATATGTATAATCTGGGGATATTTTGCGACTTCATCCAACCAATATTTTAACTGTCTTGCAATCATACTACAATTTTAGCAGCTATTATTGCATTGTCAATACATTGAAATTTTCACCCAAAACTGTCGATAAATATACATGATCGGTATAGATCGACAACGACAGCCCCTGCCCTTTAGCCCCGGCGCCGCCGGCCAGCCACCGTCGATTCACAGATCCCATTCCCCAGGGCAAAGACTAGCAGAAATCCCTTTGTCCGATTCTTTACGACAGAGATTGCTGTCTGTCCTTGACCAACTTTCTAACCCAGCTCACCCGAAAACTGCCAATCTTGCTAGGCTAGCAAAGAATTTATTAGATAAAAAAACTGCCGCCATTGACTTATTAATGTTAAAAATAATAATGTTATCCACGACGACAGATGAAGAAACGAGAATTCACATTTTAGCTCATCTGGCCAGAAGCGGGGATACAGAAACGCTTTTAGCGAATTTAAATAACGCACAGACTTTCCCATTCTCTTCTCTCGTTTCCTTGCGTTTATTTGATTTTTTAGAAGACAGCGAAGCGATTCCGCTGTTGGAAAAATTTTATCAGGATGGTTTGCGTTTAATTACTCTCGCTGGCATACCCGCTCTCCTGGCCGAACGTTTGCCAAGTTGCAGAGCAAAAGTTTTAGCCGATTACCAAACCATGTTTAATAGCGCGGCTTCCGGCGAAAAAACTGTTTTACAAACATTTATTGACCGAATAAATAAGAACCTTGATAAATTAAAAAATTTAAGTGCCGCAAATCTTTTTGAGGATTTTTATCGGCCGGCATATGAGCAAATAAATGCTTTAGTTAAGCTTGGTGAAGCTGTTCAGCCAGAAGAAATCGTTAGCCAATTTTCCCAAGGTGTCGCGTGGTGGGATGTTCGCATTGGGCTTTGCCTGGCCGCAACGGGGAAGCTAGAAGAAGTCGCAGAGCTATTATTAGCGGCGCATGACCGAAAAGCAATTACCGATAAAGACTTTGTCCAAAATCTGCTGGAGGCAATTACTTTAAGCCCTTTTGCAAAATCTGCCTCTACATCAGGCGATATTATCAGCCAAAGAGCGGCCCTGGTGCGCAGCTTGTGTGCCAGGGAATATCGCCAACCAGAAACTCTTCCAGGCCAAGGCTCGGGGAGCAACGGTGGCAAAAGGATCGGCCGCCGCGGCACTGGGCATGCTTTATTTGATCTTCGGGAATTAACGATTGCCCCCAGAGCGGCTGTCGATATTCGCCAGATTGATTGGAACGCGACCGCTCGTTTAGATCCCGCACAGCAAGCCTCTGGACTGGTGGTCGTTAAAAAATTCAATTCCCAGGACGCTAATAAGGTCATGATTGTCGTCGATCCTCGGATTTATAAGACAACTGACCGGGAAAAAATTGCAGTACTCGTCGGCGCTATTGCCGAGATGGCGCTGAAAGACGGCGATATCGTCGGTTTAATCATTGGCCATCAGAAAGCCTATCTTCCACCAACCAAGGATAGATTTCAATTGGAAAATGTGATCCGCCAAACATTAGCAGAAACAGAAGCAACAAATGAAAATTTAACCAATCTTCTTGAGCAACCCCGGCTGTCTGGCAACGTTCCTGCCGGTGCAAAAGTTATTGTTGTTGCCGATTTTGTCGGAGAAGCTAACATACTGGCGGCTGCCGCTAAACATTTCCGCAGCCGGCGAGTCGATTTTGTGCCGGTAACGGTTAACCAGGGAACTGTTATGCCGAAACCCGTTGTGAAGATCGGCAATTATCACTACGAGGTCCACCCTACCACCGCGCAGGCCATTGCGGATTATTTAGCCAGGCAAAGAGGAGATGTTTCGTTGGAAAAACTTGGCGGTACCGTTATCGGGCTTGATGCGTTGCCTGATGAGCCTTCAGTTGTCAGGGCGACCATCGATTGTGTCGGTCTGGGTAAAAAAGGCAGAAGCGTCGAAGGAAAAGGCAGAGTAGACGCCAGCCACGAACAGATTTTTGATTTAACTACACCCATGCCGGCAGAAGTCAAGAAAAGGTGGGTTGATCTTGTTATTAACGATTCTTCGCGTTCAGAGCTAGGAATTCCCCTCATAATACTTGACTTATGGAGCAAATATTTGAGGAAAGGTTATGGGGAAATAATTGATACCATTGTTCAGACTATTGACGGCATGATCTCTGCTGTCGATTTTGCCAGCGAAAGAACAAAAGAATCACTGCGAAAAGCACGGTCTGACTTGGTTTCTCCGCCACAAGAGAAAATGATGGCGCTTGCTGGAAATGTTCCGTGGATAAAAATACATGATTTTTCTGCCTTAGCTTTGCCTCAAGATATGAACGCACAAAGTCTTCTGCAATTAGGCGGGTGGGGCCCGGATGCAATTTGCATGAGCAAGACACTTTTAGAGTGTCAGCAGGCACAAGCCGCTGCTAATTCAAAAAACTTAGACAACGGAAATCCGTTGCCCATTAACCCGTTAGAAGAGATCAGTTTATCGGCTTCTGGCGTTGATAAAGATCCCTCGCCGCTAGATCAGCTTCCCTGGCTGGCATTATCGCCAGCGCCTAAAGGTAGAAATTGTTATTTGCTGAAGAACTTTGGCGACACCTTTGATCCGCGGCGCCAAACATTTAAACCAACTATAAATGTTGAACTTTTAGCCGAAAAGGGCGATAGCCAAATCGCAGCGGACTTGCTTGATGGTTCAATGGCAAGAGGCTTAGATCACCTCCAGCCGGTGGGCGGCCAGCCCTTTGCCAGAGCCGGCAATAGAATTATGACGACTGTAAATACGGATCCCCCGCCGCCTACAGCGAGAAGAATTTTGAGCTTGCCACAGACCGAATTTATTGAACAGGCACAGGCTTTGTTCGGCCAAGCAATGTATCGTCAAATGGTCGATGTCTGCTCTCTGGAAGAAATCAGGCAAATCAGCCCGGAAGTTGCCAATGAGTGGCAAGAGATTCTTGCACAAATTAAACGGGAAAATTTAACTGTTGGCCAGGCGATTAATTTAATTCAATTTTATTTTTTGAATTCACGGCGCTTTACTTACCATCACTATCAGGATAAGGTAGCGCGCACCAGTTTCCAGGCATTATCAGAACGGGCGGCGCGCGGGGAGTGCCGGGGCCAGGAGTTTTTAGCTTTTGCTCTGGCGCAAGGCGGCGGCACTTGTGTTCAGATGGCGCATTTAGCCATGACATTATTAAGATTGGCGGGCATCCCAACGATCATAGCTTTTGGTTGGGTGGTTGAGGCCGATGGTATTGTTAAAAGAGAAGGTCACGCCTGGCCACAGATTCTCCTTGGCGATTCACTCTATTGGTATCCTGTAGAAGTCTCTTCCGCATATGCGCCAGCCAACCCAACCACGCCATTTCGTGATTGGCTGGAAACCGCCAGCCCCGAGCAGAAAGTAGTCGCCCACCGGGCAATTGAAACCCTTTACCTCATGGCGGAGGTCGATCAAAATAAACGATTAGAAGGCAGGAAAGTATATAATCTGACGTTAAAAACGATGGGCGCTTTTCTTGGAGAACGTTTTGGCGGCCCGCTGCCGGATGCAATGAGTTTTGCCGTGCAGGCAATGCTGGATTATTTAAAAGATTACGCCGCCAGCCATCCCACGCATCTTCAGGCCTGGTATCGCCAATGGCGCCGGGCTGATCCTACAATTCCCCGACTAAAAGAATTGTTTGGTGGAGCGTTATTCACGGACAAAGATTTACTTCTTCAACTCAAGCCGAATTTTTAAATTTAGGCTCTGCGCCGTTTTTTCCAAGGTAGACAAGGAGACATTCTCCTGCCCTTTTTCAATACGTGATAACATCTGTTGTGACACCTGCAGCTTTTTGGCTAATTGGGCTTGGGTCATTTGCCTCTTTTCTCTTTCCAGTTTTACTTTCTCCCCCACCATTTTACATAACATGTTCTTCTCCGGCTTAGCTTGTCTCAAAGGAATACCCTTATATTTATCTTTTAGTTTTTCATATATTGCCTGCCAATAATCAATCCGCGGCAGATTCCAATTATCTCGGCGCATAACCTTCTTTATTGCCAACCAATTTTCATAAAAATGTTGGGAATCTAAATAAACAGAAAAAACTTCCTTGGCAGAATTATTTCTTGCCAGCAAAGTCGCCGCCAGTCTAAAGAAATCCGGATGCCTATCATCTTTCAAGATTTTTTGGGCGTCTAGTTCTGACAAATTTTTATCCCACAGCCAAGAACTTGTCATTCCCCTATCTCCTCCTTAAGAATCTTGTCTATTTCTATTTTGAAATGTTTTTCCGCTGTTTGATAATCAATCGGGTTATTGGTAATAATCTCTAATAAGCCGCTTTTAATATCCAAGCGATTATATGATCTGAACCATCTTATCAGACCTTCTCTGATCACATTATTGCCAAAGTTTTTGACAAAGTCAGAAAGCGATAAAAATGTTTTGGAGAGAAAATAAACATCGAAAAAATCTTTGGCCTCTACCCTTCCGCCAGCTGGAACATTTCTACCAATGGCATCATTTTGCAAGACCGTCCCGGAAAGCGCATATAATTTTCTCACGTAGATATCTTCTAGTGACATTACATTGATACCATTAATATTATTCAACGGTTTGATCAACTTGATAATATCCTCTATAAAATCAATTTTCAAAGCCTCCGGAAATTGCCCCGCATAAACGGCCATTCTGGCAAATTTGGCGTCGTTTTGCGTTGCCACCAATTCTATCTCCTTGCCAAGTTGCAGAGATAGATCGTTCATGGTTTTAACAATGTTATCAAAAGAGTAGACCTGGGAAAAAAAGTCGAGGTCGATTGACTGACGATGATGGAAGTAAAAACGAGCCAAAGCTGTCCCGCCAGCTAAATAGTAATCATTAATCTTCCCTGATAAAGCAGCTAGTGTTTGATCTTGAATCCTTTCAATGTCCATACTAAATATCTTACAACATATAAGTTGTATTGTCAAGTAAAGTACAACTTATATGTTGTATCAAATATTAAATCTAACTATAATCAAATCCCCATCCTGGACAAGATACTGCTTCCCTTCGGTTCGGAGCAAGCCTTTTTCTTTGGCTTTAGCGTAAGTTCGGCAATCTAGCAGATCTCGATAATTGATTACATCAGCAGCAATAAACCCTTTCTCCATGTCAGAGTGGATCTTGCCGGCCGCTTGAGGCGCCTTTGTTCCCTTGGTAATTGTCCAGGCGCGTGCTTCTTTCTCCCCCGCAGTGAAAAAGGTAATTAAACCGAGGAGGTCGTAGCCGGTTTTTATCAAACGATTAAGCGCCGACTCTTTTAGCCCCATCTCCAGCAGAAAAGACTGCGCTTCCTCGGGACTAAGTTCCGCCAGTTCAGCTTCCAGTTTGGCACAAATGGCAACTACTTTGGCTCCCTGCGCAGCCGCAATTTTTTCGATCTCCGCGACTTGCTCGGTGTTGCCGGATTCATCAACGTTGGCAACATATAAGACGGGTTTAAAAGTCAGCAAAGGGAAATCAGCAAGTAATTTTAGATCTTCCGGGCTTAAAATCGGCAACACAGATCGGGCCGGTTCCCCTTTTTCCAGCGCTTGTTTCACCTTTTCTATAATTTGCAGTTGACTGATCACTGCCTTGTCTCCGGACCTGGTCGCTTTTTTGGCCGTTTCGTATCTCTTATCAATATAAGCCAGGTCGGCGAGAATTAATTCAGCGTCGATTAATTCAATATCCCTGACGGGGTGAACGTCACCTTCAACATGAACGACGTCAGAAGCGGAAAAGCAGCGGACAACGTGCGCCATCGCATCCACTTCCCGGATATGAGAGAGAAATTTGTTCCCCAACCCCTCTCCTTTATGCGCCCCTTTAACTAACCCCGCAATGTCATTAAATTCTATGACCGTCGGGACAATTTTAGCGGAACTAAAATTTTTCGCTAATTGCAATAAGCGCTCATCTGGCACCTCAACCACGCCAATATTGGGACTGATAGTACAAAACGGATAATTAGCCGCTTCTGCTTTAGCCGCTTTTGACACCACATTAAATAATGTTGATTTACCAACATTGGGGAGGCCAACAATACCGAGAGAAAAGCTCATTGGTTAATTATAACACGCCAAAACAGAGTTATTGCCACCAACAGGTTTTGGTTCCCCAGTGGCGCCAAAATCTAATACACAGTTAAATGATTGTAAAGAAATTTTCTCGAGAAATAACCTTGGCCTCTTCAATCTCCTGACCATATTGGTGCTTAAAGCTCATTAAATTACGAGGCAAAGAATTTTTTGGCCATGAATTTTTTGCCTCGATCGCTAAAATATGCCCTTCTTTCTCAACAATAAAATCGACTTCGGTTTGATTGTTGGTACGCCAATATTTTATATTATTGCCGCCATGGCGATTTTTCAAATGGATGAATACGACGTTTTCAAATAATTGTCCCTGGTCAGATATTGTTGTTGTCGCGTCTAACCGGTTAAGCAAGGCATTGCGAATCCCATTATCTTCAAAATATATTTTGGGGCGATGAATTAATTCTTTTGCCCTGTTCCTGGCAAAGGGACGAATAAAGCTAACGACAAAACCTTTCTCCAGAGCAATTAAACATTTTTCAATTTCATATTTGCTTATAGCCGTCAGCTTGCTTACCCCTTCTTTGCTTAAAATCGCACCAATATTTTCTCCCAAATAATTAGCGACCAGGCGAAAACTTTCCTGATTATGAATCTCAAACAATTCCGTTAAATCTTTCAAAATATATGACTCCGTAATTTCTTTCAATTTACGTCTTTTTTCTTCGAGGTTATTCAGCAAAACAACTTCCGGATAACCGCCAAAAAGAAGGTAATCATTTAACGCTTTATCTAATTCTCCGAAAGGCCCGCTAATTTTGGTGACATCAAACCCGTTAAATTTTACTATTTCACCAAGAGTTAAAGGTGAGAGATAGAATTCGATTTTTCGGCCGGTTAATGGCTCTTTGATCTTTTCCCTGATGTCCAGAGAAGCTGATCCACTAAGGATAAATTTTATCGATTGGCGTTGATCGTAGATGTATTTGACAAACAAGCCAATATTGGGGAGGCTTTGGGCCTCATCAATAAAAACATAGATCTGGGAGTTTTTGCTCGCTTGTTGGGCCAAAAGAAAATTGACAAAACGATCAGGGTCACTCAACCACCGTCGGCTATAAGCCGACGGGTTGAAAAACAGCTGACTGAAGTCAGCTCTCGACCTTAAAGGCATCTTCTCCCACCTCCCCTTCTTCATGATCTTCGATGTACCTTTTTATCATCTCTGCCGTCACATTCC
>JACRKQ010000039.1 GCA_016219705.1 Candidatus Saganbacteria bacterium
AGAGGACTCTAAGGTTTGCTGCTAGGGTGAGGGATTACGTTAAAAGATTGCCGGGTAATACAGCACATTTTGAAATTGGCAAACAATTATTCCGGTCGGCAGGATCAGTTGGTGCAAACTATATTGAGGCTAACGAATCTTTAAGCAAACGCGATTTTGTAATGAGAGTGAAGATTAGTCGGAAAGAAGCGAAAGAAAGTCGTTATTGGCTGCAATTAAGCGAACCAGATGACGATAATAAGGAAGAGAAGAACAGGTTAATTCAAGAAGCAACAGAATTGATGAAAATATTCGGCGCGATTATTGAAAAATGCAAATAGTTTTTGTATTTATAATTTTGTATTTATTTAGAGTTTAGGATTTAGAGTTTAGGATTTAGAGTTTAGGATTTATTTAGAGTTTAGGATTTGTTTAGAGTTTAGGATTTATTTAGAGTTTAGGATTTGTTTAGAGTTTAGGATTTGTTTAGAGTTTAGGATTTATTTAGAGTTTAGGATTTGTTTAGAGTTTAGGATTTATTTAGAGTTTAGGATTTATTTAGAGTTTAGGATTTATTTAGAGGTTAGGATTTATTTAGAGTTTAGGATTTGTTTAGAGTTTAGGATTTGTTTAGAGTTTAGGATTTATTTAGAGTTTAGGATTTATTTAGAGTTTAGGATTTGTTTAGAGGTTAGGATTTATTTAGAGTTTAGGATTTAGAGTTTAGAATTTATAAGAAGGAGGTTGTCATGTTCAAAAAAACTTTTCTAGTATTATTAATTATTCTAATTGCCGAGTTTCAGTCTTTAGCTGCCGGCCAAGCCGGCCAGGACATCGCCTGGCTCAAAGCCGGCGTGGGCGCGCGGCCGCTGGGGATGGGAAGTGCTTTTACCGCAATTGCTGATAACGCCGACGCGCCGTATTGGAATCCCGGCGGCCTCGGTTTTGTCACCTCCAGCGAAATCACTTCAATGCAGACGAAACTTTCATCAGACGCTGACCACTATTATGTCAGCTATGTCCGGCCGCTTATGGCCGGCTCGCTGGGCATCAGCTGGATCCAGGTTGGGGCGGGGACGCTGAACAGCACTTCCGCTGAAGTCGACAACCATAACGAAGTGCGGAATATAAATATTTTCAGCGCTTTCTCCAACGCCTATCTCCTTTCCTACGGTCGAGAGTTGAGCGACCGGGTCTCCGTTGGCCTCACGGCGAAATACCTGACTTCGGACATGACTAATATCTCCGGCGGCCAAGCTTACGGCTATAGCGTGACCCCCGGTTTGCTTTGCAAATTAAAAGTAAAAAATCGCGATTTGACGGTTGGCGTAAAAATTGACGAACTCTTTAATCGGCAAAGCTGGGGGACCGGCACCGTCGAAAATGTCCCGCCGATTTTGCGCCTGGGGCTGGCTTATCGTCTATTTAACCCGGGAACTTTTGCCGTCGATCTCGCCCAAACCTTGCGCTCGGGTTATGCGGCCACAGCCGCGCTTGGTTATGAGTGGGCCAAAGATGGTTTTTCCCTCCGTCTCGGTTACGGTGATGGGGCGACGGCGGGAGCGGGCTTCATTTCCGGCCTTGCCCGCGTTGATTACGCTTACGTGACGCAGACTGATCTAACAAGGAGTAATGTCCATCGCATTTCGTTGTCTGGAGTTTGGTAGTTTTCAGACGCTTGGATTAGGCTGTTTTTTAAAGCGCGCTTTTTTCATAATCTTCCTGGTTTGCCTTCTGGCCACGGTCGGGGAATCACTCTGGCTTCCTGACCGCTACTACGAAGTCTCAATTTACACCTCCGAATACGGATTAAATTTTTATCCCGATTATCCGCCGGTTATCGACGATACCGTGACGCTCCGACTGCGCACTTTTGCCCCGGCGCAAAAAATGACACTGGTGACCGACCGTGACGTGACGATCCCCATGACCTTCAGCCAGGGACACTGGTGGGGGAAATTTCATATCCCGGCCGATTACCAGGCCGGCTGGCATTTTTTTACAGTTTGGATTAAGCATTCTAATTTCCTGGGATCGCATCCGACTTGGTCAAAGAGCGTTGTCTGGTACCGGGCGGATAAAAAAACACTCGATGAAACTCGCCCTGGTCTGGGGCCGCTTAAATCTTTTATTCCACTTCCGCCGGAAATCAGCGCCGAAGTTGAAGAAATTATCCCTCCAGTGACCGGCGAGGCGGTGACGATCAAATTCGCCAGCCAAGAAGCCGCGCCGTTAAAAATTAAAGGTTCCCAAAATATTACTTTTAAATCACGCAGTTTAATCGGTTCCCGCGAAGGCTATCTTCCGGGAACACAGCAGACGCGCGAAGAGACGCTGCGTTTAAATATCTCCGGGCGGGCGGCGGAGACCGATATCGAGGCTTCCCTTAACCGTACTTCCGCCTTAAGTTCGGCTCAGTTAAGTGCCAACGATGAAGAAATTTCTATCCTGATGAGGCGGGGGAGCACAGAGGTTTATTTAGGCGATTTTGATGCGGCCCTGACGGAGACGGATTTTGGCTCTTTAACAAAAAGATTGTCCGGCGGCCGGCTCAAAAGCGAACAGGAAAAATGGGGGGCGACTCTGCTTTACTCGTCGCCAAAAGGCCAGGCGAAGTATGAACGTTTTTACGGCAATAATACCCAGGGGCCGTACTCCCTGGCCAGCGCGCCGATCATTATCGCCAGCGAACGGGTCAAAGTCGACAGCCAAATAAAAAAACGCGGCGATGACTATACCGTTGATTACCAGGCAGGGACGATTACTTTTACCAATACTGTCATTAACATTAAGTCGATCATCGAAATTAATTATGATTTCCGCCAGACAGTTTATCAGCACGCCACTTATGGGTTGCGCGCTTATTTTACGCCCCAACCGGCGCTTAAGTTGGGCGTGACATATTTGGATGATTCCGACAGCCTGGCTAATGCGGCGGCCATTCGCGGCAGTATGAGCCAGGAAGCAATCAATCCCGCCAGCCATTATTTAGTCTCGGTGGACAGTAATTATGCGGCGCAAAATTTAACGGCTAAAACAGAGCTGGCTTATTCCGTCAAAAATTTTAATTTATTGGGCGAGGGGACGACGGAGGCAGGACGCGCCGTGAAAATAGAATTAAATTCAAACTTTGGGTCGTTCGGTTTGGAATTAAAAGGCAAACGAATCGGCGCGCAGTTTTTGCGCATTGCCGAAGTCAGCCCCAAACAGGACGTTTGGGATTATGGCGGGAGCTTAAGTTTTCGGCCGGGACAGCTCCTGGGAGCGCAAACCGATTACACTTATCAAAAATACCGGCAGAACGGCGTTGTTTACGAGAATAGATATCGGACGGCGAAAACGGTTTTAACGCCGGATAAACTGCCGTCTCTGGAATATAATTTTAACGAAAACGATGAAAGCAACGATCCGGTTACCGGCAGCGTTATCCAGCGGGTCGTCACAAAAAATGCGCTGGCTGCAACTTATCAATGGGGAATATTTTCCAGCAGTCTCAAGGGGGGGATGGAGCGCTGGCTTAAACGCTCGCCGTCGGCGGAAGCGACCGATTATAAACGGGTGAATGTCAGTTTAGCGACGGTTGGTCTGGAAAAAATCAGTTTCGCGGCCAATGTTGAATATGAGAAGCGCAATGAGCCCGACGGCCGCCAGCCGACGAAACGTTCCGGCGATCTCAATCTCTCTTTTACTCCCAATAAAGCGGCTTTCGTCTCGGCCTCTTTTCAGCTGATAGATGATACCGTCGCCGGTCCGACGAATGTTGCCGACCTCTCTTATCGCTTCCAGGCGGCGGATAATTTTAGAACCGAAGGGAAATATACGATCAATTCTGTCAGAGAGAGTTTTCCGACAACGACGGAGACAATCGCCAAACAGGCCGGCTCATTTTCCTTTGATTGGCGGCCGCAGCCGGCACTGCGCCTGCGTTATCTCTATAAACCGAATTTTACGCTAATCGCGCGGACCCAAAGTTTAAGCTATAACAATGAACAACAGCAGGCCGAGATTAATTTATTGCCCGCCAGCTCTCTCTGGCTGGGCGCCCTTTACAAGTTGGGCCGGGCTTTTACGATCAACAGGAGCGATTATCCCAATTACGCTTTAAAAGATCGGACCGAAGCGACGGATTCCGCCCTTTACACGATCAAGCTGGCGCCGTTAGCTTTTATCTCCCTGGAATTGAATCACCTGCAGGAAAATGGCTACGCGCAAACGCTTGTTTCTACCCTGGAGCCGCGGATTTACACGCCGGGAAAGAGCGTCAGTCGCAATGTTGATCTGCTGGCCAAAACTTCGCTTTCGGAAAAATTATCGCTGGACTGCCGTTATACCTTCCAAAAAATCGATCAAGGGAGCGGTGAGGGGACGGCCAATTTAACAGACACAAAAAGCCATACTGTTTCGCTGAAAGCCCTCTGGAATATTTCGGACGTCTGGAGCTGGTCTCTGGCGGCATCATATGCGCGGGCGACCGATTATCGGTTGGGCAATACAACCTATACCTGGTCGCCTGGAATGGGATTTATTTATCGTCTCGGCGATGTCTTGCGCCTAGACGGCGATTATATTTATACGCGCTCTTACGCGGCCGCCGATACGGAAAAACACAATTATTTACTCAAAGCCCGTTATGCCGTCAGCGATTTTGTCAATTGGACGCTCCAGGCCCAGCATGAAATCAGCCGCTGGCCTGATTATCGTTTGACTGACATTACCGGTAATGTGGCGATTAACTTTTAGGCGTGCTAGAATCAAACACTATGCTAACCTTGGGAATCGATCCGGGAACGGCGACTACTGGTTATGGCTTGCTGGTGGAGCAGGGCGATCGGCTGGTTCATTTAGAGCATGGGATTATCTCCACCAATAAAAGTGCTGCTCCGCAGGCCAGACTGCGCTTGATTTATACGGAGCTAAAGCGCTTGATCGCCAAACATAAGCCAGAAGCCATTGCGATTGAAAAACTTTTTTTTGGGATTAATTCCAAGACTGCCATCGCGGTTGGACAGGCGCGGGGGATGGGTCTTTTGGCGGCGGAGGAGATGAAAATACCGGTGGCGGAATATACACCTCTGCAAGTTAAAATGGCGGTAACTGGATACGGCAAAGCTGATAAACTGCAGGTCCAGCAGATGATCAAAAGCCTGCTTGCCTTAGCAAAGATACCAAAACCAGATGACGCGGCCGATGCTCTGGCGGTCGCTCTCTGTCACCTCCATTCTTACAGGATGTTGTCATTATGATTGGACATATTAAAGGCCTGCTGGAGCATATCGAAAAAACCAGCGTTGTCGTTGACGTGAACAACGTCGGCTATTTGATTCATCTTTCGTCCAGTGCCCTCTCCCGTTTGCCGCGGGTGGGAGAAAAAATTATTATTTACACCCATCAAATTGTCCGCGAAGATGATATTTCCCTTTACGGCTTTTTAACGCGTGAAGAAAAAAGATTATTCGTCCTCCTGCTCTCCGTTAGCGGCATTGGGCCAAAAGCTTCCCTGTCTATTTTGGCAGCGTTCCCGCTGGATCGTTTAGTCGGCGCCATCGCGCAAGCTAACGTGGAGCTTTTATCGACCGTGCCGGGGATCGGCAAGAAGACGGCGCAGAAATTGGTCATTGAATTGAAAGATAAGATTGCCAAAGCTTACGCTTTACAGACTAGAGAGACTAATTTAACCGATAATAGCGAGCAACCGGTGGTGCAAGATGCGATTGCCGCGCTGGTTGCTCTCGGTTATTCTCCCAAAGAAGCGCGCGAGGCTGTCTTGAAATTAAAGATCGATCCAGCTCAAAACACTGAAGCTGTAATTAAACAAGCGCTGCAGAACCTGGTTTAAAGCCCTCTTAAAAACTTCACTTCCAGCCAGCGCATTAATTTCCGCGCCCAGTTTGTTTCCGGCGTTAAATGTTTTACGAAGATAGTATGGATGCCGACCAGGTTAGCGCCCAGGATGTCCATAAAAAGCTGGTCGCCGATCATGACTGCCTGATCCGGTTTTACGCCGAGAATCTGTAGGGCGCGCCAGAAAGCAAAAGGGAAGGGCTTAAAGCTCAAGGGCATGGCCGGGACACCCAGTGTGTCGCCAATATATTTTACGCGCAAGGGATGGCGGCTATTAGACGTTAAACAAATTTTAAAACCTTCTTCTTTACGCGTGGCCACCCATTCGAAAATATCCGGGGTTATATCTTTGACCAAGCGGGGCACCAACGTATCATCAATATCGAGAATTAAAGCGCTTATTCCGCGTCGTTTAAGTTGTGAAAAATTAATTTCTTTTATGTTAAGAACATTTTGCTTGGGCTGTAGAGGATTAAACCACACGTTCAAAAATCAGCCTCCGTCCGAGATAGTTAAGCAGTTTTTCAAAATCAACCATAAAATCTGGAGAGACCATTAATTTTAAGACGGCAGTTGGCCCAATTTTCGGTTTTGGCGTGCGGATAGCCGCCATCCCTCCATAAGCTTCAAAAAACGGGCAGAGGAGATAAAGGTCTTCTTTTTTGACTTTTAACATTACGTCAATTGAATCATTCATAATTTCTCAATGTAAAACAGGACAACTGCCGGCAGATCCTCGACTAATTTTCGGTTGATCTTTTTTAGTTTCGCATGCCGTTCATTGCTTAGCGCTAAATTAATCCCTTCTAATTGTTCAAATAATTGATCAACCTGGGGATTGGCATAGCCGGTAAAATTTGCTTCGCCCTGGCTTTGGAAGAGAGGGGCGAGCAAGCCGGCGCTGTCGGGCTCTGCGGCAGTTGTTTCCTCGGTCAACAATTGTTCAAAACTGGCTTTATAGCCCATGAGAAAAAAATCGTTTTGGCCGGAGACCAACGCTTTGGACCAGTTCTTTTCATCTTTGTAAGGGACTTGGACCAAAGTCAATTTTATGCCGATGGCGCGCAGGTCGCTCTGAATTTTTCTGGCTATTTCAATGGTTAAAATGCCGTCGGTGTGGAGCAGTGTCAGGTTTTTCAAGCGCGGATCATTGATGGTTAATCCTGCTTTTTTCAATAAGAGCTTCGCTGTTTTGGCGTCGTGCATTGTCGGCTGTAGATCGGGATCATAGCCGAGCAGGCCGGGAGGAATTAAACTGCTGGGAACCACTTCACTGCTGACGAGCTTTTCGGCGATAAATTTAACGTCGATGGCCGCGTTAACGGCTTGTCTTGCCGTTGGCTGGGCTAAAAGCGGTTTGTTAAGATTAAAACCGAGAAACCAAATTCCGTCGTAGGATGTTTTTGCTGTTGCAAAAGCGCCATGACAAATGAGCAATGAACAAACGACAAATGTCAGTAACAGAAACCGGCGAACCCGCCTGCCGGACGAGCAGGTAAACTTCGCGGTTTCTGTTATTCTTAAGGAACCGAGACGTTCAGTCTCAGGTTCCTTCATGATATTTCTCTTTTCCAATTTCAAAAAGATCATTCCCTTTGGCATCAATCGTGACAATAGTCGGAAAATTGACGACTTCTAATTCCAACACCGCTTCCGGGCCGAGCTCGGGATAAGCGATAACCGTCGCTTTTTTCACGTTTTTTGCCAGAGCGGCGGCGGTCCCGCCGGGAATAGCCAGATAGACGGCGTTGTATTTTTTTTGGGCGTCAATTACCGATTGGCTGCGCCGCCCTTTACCAATCGTCGCCTTCACCCCGGCTTTTAATAAATCAGGGGCATACTTGTCCATCCGGGTAGAAGTGGTCGGTCCGATTGAGCCGATAATGGCGCCGGGCGGGGTCGGGGTTGGCGAAGCGTAATAAATGACGCTTCCTTTCGCCGGGAAGGGCGGTTTATCGCCGAAAAGTTTGTGAGCCGAATCACGGGCGCAATAAATTGTACCCGTAATCAAAACTGTATCGCCAACTTTAAGCCCCGCGATATCTTTATCTGTCAGTGGTGGGGATAATTTAACTGTTTTACCTTTTGACGTTTTAATATTTTTACGTTTTAACTTTTGCATTAGATTATTGCCTCTTTATAGCGATGAGAATGGCAGTTGATATTCACCGCGACCGGCAAACTGGAAATGTGGCAGGGTTTCTTTTCAATATGGACGGCCAGGGCGGTCGTTTTCCCCCCCAGCCCCATCGGTCCAATCCCCGTTTGGTTGATTCGTTTAAGCAATTCTTTTTCCCAGGCGGCAGTATCCGAATTGCTGTTGCGGCGGCCGATTGGTTTTAAGAGGGCTTTTTTTGCCAGCAGTGGCGCCTGGTCAAAAGAGCCTCCGATGCCGACGCCAATAATCAGCGGCGGACAGCCGTTGGGCCCGGAAGTTTCAACTGTCTGGACGATAAAATTAGAAATTTCCTCCTGGCTGACGGAAGGCATAAACATTTTTATAGCGCTGCAATTTTCCGCGCCGCCGCCTTTGGCCAGTAATTGGATTTTAATTTTTTCCCCGGGGACGATCTCCGTATGGACCATGGCTGGCGTGTTATCGCCGGTATTTTTTCGCGCGATCGGGTCGCCCGTCACAGATTTGCGCAGATAGCCGGCTTTATAGCCGCGGCTGACCCCTTCATTAAGCGCTTCCGCCAGCGTGCCGTCAATAATCCTCACATCCTGCCCGATTTCCACGAAGACACAAGCCAGGCCAGTGTCCTGGCAAAGAGGTAATTTTTCCCGTCGGGCAATTTCTGCGTTTTTAATTATATTGCGCAGGATTTCTCGTCCAATCGGTGAAGTTTCAGTTTTCAGGCTTTCATTTAAGGCGGAAAGCACGTCTTTATTAAGGTCAATGTTAGCGTTAACGCAGAGATTTTTAACGGCTTCTGTTATTTTACTGGCTACAATTTCCCGCATAATTCTTTAACCGCCGCGGCCGCTTTTCGCAAAGTCGCTATTTCCGCATCAGATAATATTAATTCTTTAATTTCTGCAACTCCCTGGCGTCCCAATTTGGCCGGTACTCCGATACAAACATCCGTTATCCCATATTGGCCTTCGAGATAACAGCAGGAGTTGATTACTTCTTTCGTATCATTGACGATAGCAGCGGCCATCTTGGCGGCGGCTGAACCGGGAGCGTAGAAGGCCGAACCGGTCTTTAACAGGTTGACAATTTCCGCGCCGCCATTAGTGGTCCTCTCTTCAATCTGTTTGATCTGTTCGGCTGATAAAACGGCTGTTAATGGTTTTCCCTGGACGGTGGAGAGTCGTGAAATCGGCAGCATCAAATCGCCGTGGCTCCCCATGACTTCGGCGTAAACTTCTTTTAAATGAGCATTGGCCATCTGGCTTATAAAATATTGCATCCGGGCGGCATCGAGGAGGGGCGCCATGCCGAGGACGCGATTCTTGGGCAGGCCGGAGAGTTTCAAGGCATGATAAGTCATAACATCCAGAGGATTGGTGACAATTAAAAGGATGATGTTAGGCGAATGTTTGATAACATTCTGAACCACGTCAGAGATGATAGCGGCGTTTTTGGAAATTAAGTCGTCGCGTGACATGCCGGGTTTTCTGGCGAGACCGGCGGTGATAACCGCCACGTTGGAATTTTTTGTCTCTTGATAATCAGTTGTCCCGATAATATTGGAGGCAAAGCCATCAATAGCTCCGGTTTGGGACATATCGAGAGCTTTGCCGGCGGCCAGGCCGGGAACCAGATCGAGCAGGACAATTTCCGGGATATTTCTTTGAGCCAGGCGGAAAGCGCACTGCGCTCCCACATTGCCCGCGCCGACAACGCTGATTTTTGGTTTCATTTAAGCTTCCTGAAGAGCAATTTTAAGAGGTAAAATTACTTCTTTTTTTTGCTTTTTGATTCTTTTCTTGAAATTTAGAACAGCAAATCCAATTACTTTCCCGTTTTTGTTAACCCTTTCCCAAATGTCATTACCGATGTCCTTAAAATAGCCTTTTGTTTGGGCAATTCCTATTTCCAAAAAATCACCATCTTCATCATACCAAATTTTCATCTTTGCCATATCGTCTTTCCCTCCTTTGTCTTATCCGTAAAATAAGCAGTAATGATAAAACCGTGATGGTTTAATATTTTCACTATGGTCGCGATAAATTTTTGACCGACCAAAGTATTTTTATAGAACTTATAATAAACCCAGACTTTTGAATCTTGCTGGCTTTGTTTTATAACATCAGGCACTAAAACTGTTTCTTTAATTCTTTTCAGATCGCCAGGCTTCATTTCAGGGTGATCCAGAATATGCTTAAACCGTTCTTCATTTTAAGTTATTTGCCGGTGGAATTGATCGATAACCTCAAAGATCATGCTCATAATTACTATGCGCTGATATTCTCCGCGCCGATAACGCTGATTTTGGATTTCATGATGGTTTTAGCTTAGCAGAAATTACAGAAAAACTCAAACAGCCCCATCAAAATTAGGGGTCAAAATATCTTCGATCTCATCCCTGGTTAATTTGAAAGGCGAGTTTAAACTGCCAGCCATAACCGCATCAAAGACCGCGCCTTTTTTCTGCTGCAATTTGAGAATTTTTTCTTCTATTGTCCCCCGGCAATAGAATTTATGGACGAAAACATGCTTGTTCTGGCCAATCCTATGCGCCCGGTCTGTCGCTTGATTCTCCACCGCCGGGTTCCACCAAGGGTCGTAATGGACGACATAATCAGCGCGGGTGAGAGTCAGTGAGGTGCCGCCCGCTTTTAAGCTGATCAAAAAAACCGGATATTGACCCTGGTCAAAAGTCTTCACCAATTCAGCGCGGTTTTTAGTGGCTCCATCCAGATAAAGGTAAGGAATTTTTTCTTCTTCCAACCAGGCGCGGATATGCGCTAACATCATGGTAAATTGGCTAAAAACTAAGACATAATGCTGTTCAGCTAAAACTTCTTGTAAATGTTCCTTGAAGGCCTCAAATTTTCCAGAAGTTAAATGTTTATCGGGTTTATCAAATATTAATGCCGGATGATCGCAAACCTGGCGCAATTTGGTTAGGACGGCGAGAAAATGGATATAAGATTTTTCCACCCCTTTTTGCTTCATGATGGCAAAAAGTTCCTGCCGCGCCAGGCTTAATGTGTGCAAATAGATCTTTTTTTGATTTTCGGTCAATTCACAAAAAACAGGCGTCTCTGTTTTCGGCGGCAGCTCTTTTTCGACAACGCTTTTTAACCGCCGCAGTAAAAAAGGCTTAATCTTTTCCCTTAATTGGGCGATAGGCGCTAAATTATTGTCCTTGACTACCGGTTTTTCATAAATATCCCTAAAATAATCAAGCGATCCCAAGTAGCCCGGCATGATAAAATGAAAAATCGACCATAATTCTGAAAGGCGGTTTTCCAATGGTGTTCCCGTTAAAGCCAGGCGCCGCTCGCTTTTCACGGAAAATAGGGCGCGGCTTCTTTTCGTATTGGGGTTTTTGATAAACTGCGCCTCGTCGATAATTAAATAATTAATCGGTAACTGGCGTAGCCTTTCCGCGTCATTGGTAAAAACCGCGTAGCTCATCACATATAGATCGTAATTGGCCCAATTATCATAAATCGATTGGCGCCATGGGCCGTCAATAATTTTTAATTTGAAATCGGGGAGGAATTTTTCCGTTTCCGTCGCCCAGGCGCCGACACCGGAAGCGGGTGCGACAATAACACAGCGCTCCAATTTTCCGGCTTGTTTCAGTCGCCACAAAAAAACCAGAGTTTGTAAAGTTTTGCCCAGCCCCATATCATCGGCCAAAACGCCGGATAAATTATGTTGGTGTAAAAATTCCAACCAGGCAACCCCGTCTTTTTGGTAATGGCGCAAGACCTCTGCCAAATTATCCTGAAAGAGGGGCGACTGGATACCGTCAAAAGATTTAAGCGCTTGAATGGTTTGCCGCACCGTTTCCGGCAGGCGTAAACTCTGGTCGCTTTGGCAGTATTGCCAAAAGCCCATAACTTGAAAAGCGGAAATTTTTTCCTCTTTGCCCGCCAGGACATGCGGGCCGATAAAATAAGCCAGGGAGATGGAATTAACCAAAGCCGGGGAACATTTTACCCATTTGCCGCCGGCGGAATGGATATATTTCGGCCGCTTGCGCAGAATTTCCTGAATTGTCCTTTTGCTTAATGAACGACGCAGTGATTGAGGCAAAGAGAAAGAGAGATCAAACCACCCCTGGCCGGCGTCTTCCTTAATATTGATTTTTATCTCATCATTGGTAAAATCAAAATAGTCGAGGTTTTTAATCACCAGCCATTCTTTGGGGAACGTGGGGAGATGCTCAAAAATGAACTCCAGCGCCATTTCGGATGGCAAGTAACCTTTATAACGATCTTTAGCGCCGTACAGCAGCCTGGCCGAAGCCTTTTCCAGTCTTGTATCCCGCAGAAAATATTTGTTGCCGCTTTTAATAACGGAATCATTGGCCGGCTTGTCTGAAACAATCGTCTGTTGATAAACAAAATCAATAGCGATATTAAGAAAGATAAAACGCTGGGATTGATAATGTTCGTTCAAGGTGATTCTGACTTGTGGGGTAGAGACTGGCAGGGGCGGGGCGGGAAAACTGGACAAGTTTTCAAAATCATAAAACCGCTTTAATATGCCGTGGCGCGCTTCGTGATTTAAATAAGCGTGTTTGAGGCTGCCTTGTTTAAAATTAGTAAATTGGCAAAGCAGTTCAGCTTGATTAAGCCCAATGATATAGTCATTAGCCATCATTAAACTATATTGCTGGCTGTCGTTGTATCTTTCACCGACTGTTTCGAATGGATCATCTTCATCAAATGAATCGTCATCCCAGTTATCGTTAAATATCTTTGAATCGAGTCGTTTTGGTAATGTTTGAGGGAAAGAAATAAAACTTTTTTGTCCCAACGGATAATTTTGATTTTGATATTTAAGCTGTAAGGATAATTTTTTACCGGTCTGGACTAGTGTCAGGAGCGGTTTATCAGGGAAAATGATATTTAATTGGCTGCCAGATGGAGCGATCAAGTCGGTGAAGGGTAAATCGAAATTATCGCTCTCTAAAAATCGATTGACAATTTGCGCTAATGATTTATAAGTTAAAAGGAAAGAATCGGCCAGCAGTTGGAACTCATAACCTCCTTGCCTAAGGATTGCGTGCAGGGTGTTTTTTTCTTCAAGATCAAAAAGAATAGGCGCATAAATATTTTGTTGTTGGTCGTGTTCCACAATTCTTAAATTAACGTACGGCCATTGCAATTTGACCAATTGCCAAAAATGCGGTCGTTTAGCCAATATCAATTGCTGGGTTGGCTGCTGTAACCGTTCTTGTGCGGCCAAGGCGACGGCCACGATATGTTTGCAGGGGAAGCGATATGATAAACAATCACAGCTGTAACGGCCGTTGCGGAAAATAGTAATGGTATACTGGAAACTACCATGTACTTTAGCGGTAATCACGTCGGATGATATTCTTAACTGGCTGACAGTTGAGCGGGCAAAAGACCATTCACCCTGATCTCGGGAATAACTCCCAGCGCTGCGCAGTAATTGATCTAAGACTTTAAGCATATATAGTTTTATCGTTCAACTCATTGGCTAATTTCACAAAATCTTTAACGCTGACAGTTTCCGGCCGGCGGCTAAAGTCAAAGTCGAGGCCTTCTATCTTGAAATCAGCTAATGAATTTCTTAATTGCTTGCGTCGTTGTTGAAAAGCGGCGTGCATAATATCAAAGAACAGTTTTTCATCTTGCACTGGATAAAGTGGTTCTTTATGAGGCGTTAAAACCACTAAAGCCGAACTAACCTCCGGCCAAGGATAAAAAGACGACTTAGAGATTAATGAATTTAATTTGATGTCAGCATAATACTGGACAAAGACCGAAAAGGACCCATATTTTTTTGTTCCTGGGGCTGCTGCCATCCGTTCCGCAACTTCTTTTTGCGTCATGATGACAACTTTTTCCGGACGATCTTTTAACGTTAATAATGCTTCCAATATTGGGGAAGTAATATAGTAGGGGAGATTCCCGACGACTTTAAAATGACGCCCCACAGTTAACTCATTGAGATCGGTTTTTAAAATATCTTTCCGGACAAAGGAGATATTGTTTTGACTTTTTAAAACATCCTGGCTGATCCGTAATAATTCCCCATCAATTTCAATGGCAATGACGTGATTGGCGCGCTTAGCCAGCTCCAGAGTGACTAACCCCAAACCGGAGCCGATTTCGACTATCAGATCATCACTGGTTACTTCAGCAGCGGCGATAATTCTCTGCAATACCATCGGGTCAACGAGGAAGTGTTGTCCCAGCTGTTTGCGTGGAAAACGATTGTAGGCCATCAACAATTCGCGGGTGATTTGGGCGAGAGTTGGGGTGTTCATCAATCCGTATTTTATCATGAATTACTGACACTAAAACAGAAAAGATCTGTTATTTTAATTCTAATGATTTTTGATTTTTAATCATCATAAAACCTAACCAAAATATTTTGCAATTTCCTCCCAAAAGTGACGATATATATTTGGAGATAGCGCCAAGTGAGCGCGGGAGGGAATTGAACAATGGGAATAGCGGCACATGTAGCTGAGAAAATAAGGGGATGGGTAAAGCCTGGCTCATTACAAAAACCA
>JACRKQ010000040.1 GCA_016219705.1 Candidatus Saganbacteria bacterium
CACTGGTGCATTGGCTGCTTTTGCGTGTATCTCTTATGGTACTGCTAATAGTCCCGGCTATTGTCAATCCAATGGAAGTACTGCAGGCGGCTCGTGTAATGGTACTGGAAGTAATGCGGGTTAATTTTTGCTCAATTCCTTACCCAGTAGCTGATTCACCAGCCTTGGGTTAGCTCTTCCTTGCGTCGCTTTCATTACTTGACCGACGAGAAAGCCGATGATCCCTGTTTTGCCTTGACGATATTGGGTGACCGGCCCCGGATTATTGGCGATAACTTCTTTGATTATTTTAACTAATTCTCCTTCATCGCTAACCTGGGTCAGACCTTTTTCTTTGACTATCTCTTTGATCTCTTTGCCGATGGCGAGGGCTTCGGTCAAGACAATTTTAGCAATCTTGCCGCTAATGGCCCCATTTTCAATCATCTCCAGCATCTCGGCCAGTTGGGCGGGAAGGAAATTAATTTCTGTAATGGTTTTTTCGTGCTCATTAAGATACGCGGTAATGTCGCCTATTAACCAGTTGGCGGCCGCTTTGGCCGGCGCTTTCAATTCCAGACAAGCCTCAAAATATTTGGCCAGGGCCGGGGTGGCGAGCAGGACTTCCGCGTCTTCAGCGGAAAGGCCTAAGGCTGCGATGTAGCGGGACTTTTTCTGTTCTGGTAATTCACCAATATTTAGTTTAATACTTTCAACCCAATCAGCTTCCGGCTCTAAAGGAACAAGATCCGGTTCAGGAAAGTAACGATAATCATGGGCTTCTTCTTTGCTTCTCATCGCTTTGGTTGTCTCTGTTATCTCGTCAAAATAACGCGTTTCCTGCATGATTTTCTCCCCGGCGGCAATGACTTCCCGATGACGAACTTCTTCTGCCTCCAAAGCTTTTTGAATGCCGCGAAAGGTGTTCATGTTTTTAACTTCTGTTTTGGTCCCCAGCTTGGTTGCGCCCAGCGGTCGGATGGAAATATTGCCGTCACAGCGCAGGCTTCCTTCCTCCATCTTCGCGTCACAAACCTGGATAAACTGTAAAAGATGCTGGAGGGTTTCCATAAAAACTTTGGCTTCCAGCGGCGAGCGGATATCCGGCTCGGTCACAATTTCCATTAAGGGAGTGCCGGTACGGTTATAATCGACGAGAGATTCTGACGATCCCATAATTCTGGCGGCCCCTTTGTGGACGAGCTTGCCGGCGTCTTCTTCCAGATGAACGCGAGTAATCCCAATCTTTCTTCTCTCTCCATTGACCACAATTTCCAGATAACCGTTTATCGCTAGCGGTAATTCATATTGCGAGACCTGGTAATTTTTCGGCAAATCAGGATAGAAATAGTTCTTGCGGGCAAAGATTGATTGCGGCGCAATTTGGCAGTTCAATACCAAAGCGGTTTTGATCGCCAGTTCAATCGCCTTTTTGTTGACGACCGGCAAAACTCCCGGCTGTCCCGTGCAAATAGGGCAAATGTTAGTATTGGGCCGGTTGCCGAATTTTGTCGAGCAAGAACAAAACATTTTGCTTGCGGTTAAAAGCTGGGCATGTGTTTCCAGTCCGATAACGGTTTCGTATTTCATTTTTTCTCCCTGATGAAGAGGGGAACAATGTCATTATCAAGCAAATTGACTAATTCATTGTAGCTAATCTCCTGTAAAGGAATCCAATAGCTGTTTTTTAGCAAATAAATGGCGGCATAGTATTTGCTTCCCACATGGCGGACAATTAGAAAGCGGCCTGATTCCAGCTCGGCGACATATTCGAAGCCGAGCCAGTTAGCCGGCGGCCGCTCTTTGGCGCGCAGGGCAGTAATGATCGCTTTAGCTGATGGTTGTGGCTTCGTTTTGCGCCGCGGCAGATAGCGTTTCTGGTTGGGGCGGCGTGGACTGATGATTTTTTTAAATTCCTGCTGCGGCAGGTCGATTTTAAAACTCTTGGGGGCTTTAGGATGACGGATAACCAAATATTTTTTGGTGAAATTAAGATTTTTGTACCGTGTCTCAATAGTGAGATATTTTTCTCCCTTGCGGAGTGAAACATGGACATAAAAGGTCAGATCAGAGTTGATGGTGATTGGCCGGCCATTGACCCGCACTGATTGCACCCCCGGCGCCGCCTGGCCGGAGACATCGCCTTCGATGGCAAAAAAATATTCCGGGCCGTAGTCTGATTCGATATTTTTGCTGTATTCGCCAATATCGGCGCCAGCTAGATTAGCCAGTGAAAAAAAAACAAGCAGGCTGATTAAAATCAAACAACTCTTTTTGCCCAAGATGCTGTCATTATAATCGTGACAGGAAAAATATTCAATTGGTTGACGTCTCTGGCTATCTTTTGCTAGAATAAGGCCGCTGGAGGGAAAAGATGGGTGTGCCGAGAGAAGCTTGTGAAGTCCAGTCCGCCGAAGGCGGAACAGGGCAAAGGTTAGCCACCAGCCCTGAACGGAACTCTGCATTTAGGGAGGTAACAAACTAGATGAAGCCAGAGGGAAGGAGAAACCAGGCCGCA
>JACRKQ010000041.1 GCA_016219705.1 Candidatus Saganbacteria bacterium
GCCAGCGGCTTTGTCTCATGGAAACTTTTGTGGAAAAAGAACGTTTTCAGGGAACTTGCTACAAAGCGGCCAACTGGATTTATGTGGGAGAAACTAAAGGCTTTTCCAAGCGAGGCAGTCTCCATTATCAACATAAAAATACTCAACCACCGTCGGCTATAAGCCGACGGTGGTTGAGAAGAAATCATCTTATTACCATAACCATGGTAGATTACTACCATAATAGCTCGTCGATCGTATATCTGTCAATCTGTTCTGACGCCCCTATCAACCGTCTCCGCCACAAAACTTTGCAAATAATCGTTTTGGATCTGTTCAAGGATTCTTTGCGCCTCCGCCCGATGATGCACGCTACCAAAAACTGTCGGGCCGGAACCCGACATTTGGGCGTCGTAGCAGCCAAGCTTAATTAATCTCTCTTTGATCGTCGCAATTTCTTCGTGTTTAGTTAGCACCACTGCCTCAAGATCATTCTTGACGGTCGACGGGAGAGTTAAACTTAGACGATCAAATTCCTCATAAGCCCATTTAGTGGAAACCGGAAAATCCGGGGTAACGAGAACAAAATAAGTTTTTGGCCACGGTTCCTGCGGCGTCAAAATCTCCCCTCGCCCTTCCACCAAACATGTCCCGCCCGTCAAACAAAACGGCACATCCGAGCCAATTTGCGCTCCAAGTTTTAACAATTCGGCATTTGGCCTTCGGCATTCGGCATTTAACATTTGATTCAAGCCATAAAGCACCGCCGCCGCATCCGCCGAGCCGCCGGCTAACCCCGCCGCCATCGGGATGTGTTTTTCTATATGAATATGAATTCCAAAATTTTGCGCTTTGCGCTTTAAACTTTGAGTTTGGAATAGTTCCGCCGCCTTCCACGCAATATTCGCCTGACCTTGCGGCACGCGAGCATCAGAGCAGGTTACAGTTATTCCCGATTCGGCTAAGGTAATAGTAATGTAATCACAGAGGGAGACGGATTGCATGACGGATTCGAGGTCGTGATAGCCATCGGGGCGTTTGCCCAACACACGAAGGGAGAGATTTATTTTGGCATAAGCTTTTAGCTTCAAGACTGATTTCTCAAGCAGAAGCTTTATTCAGCTTTAAAAGTAACCGTGACTTCTTACGGGCCGCTTTATTACGATGTAAAATTCCCCGTTCAACCGCTTTATCAATAGCAGAACAGGCTTTGTTAACTAACTCTTTAACTTCTCCCGCTTTGGCAAGAATAGCTTTTTCGGCTGTTTTGAAGGCATTTTTAACCGTCCTCTTGGCCGCGGAATTCCGCTCATTCCGTTTGATACCCTGTCGTTTTCTTTTAATTCCCGACGCAGTCCTTTTCATTATGTTGACATTGTATCACGTACTCCCTTATGATATCAAGTACTTTGAGTATCCATGCTTGGTTTAAAAGAAAGCAAAAAGAAAAAGAGACGCCTTATGTCCGCGAGCGCCTGGATATCCCGGGGAACCTCTGGGTCAAGTGCTATAAATGCGGCCAGGCCATCTTCAATAAAGAATTGGAAGATAACCTTAAGGTTTGCCCCAAATGCGGTTACCATTTCAAGCTCTCCGCCAATGAACGAATCAAACAATTAACCGACAATGGCAGTTTTAAAGAAATCGATCCCAATATCCAATCGAAAGATTTTTTAAATTTTACCGATTCCAAGCCTTACGGCAAAAGGATAATTGAAACTGTCGCTAAATCCCTATTAAAAGACGCCATCGTCTGCGGCACGGCTAAAATAGGCGGTCAGGGCGCCGCTTTGGGAATTATGGATTTTTCTTTCATGGGGGGGAGCATGGGTTCGGTAGTGGGGGAGAAAATTGCCCGGCTGATTGAACTGGCGATCGAGAAGAAATTACCGGTCATTATCTTTGCCGCTTCAGGCGGGGCCAGGATGCAGGAGGGGATCATGAGTTTAATGCAGATGGCCAAAACCTCGGCCGCCCTCGGACGATTGAGGGAAAACGGCTTACCTTATATAGCAATTTGCACCGACCCCACCACCGGCGGCACCTCCGCCAGCTTTGCGATGCTGGGCGATATTAACCTGGCCGAACCGGGGGCTTTAATCTGTTTCGCTGGACCACGGGTAATTGAGCAGACGATCCGGCAAAAACTGCCGCCCGGCTTCCAGCGCTCTGAATATCTCCTCCAGCATGGCATGCTCGACATCGTTTGCGAACGAAAACAATTGAAAGAAACACTAACGAAAATTCTGGGTTGGTTTAATGAAAAATAAAGAGAGTTCTGATTTTAATAATCTAACCCCCCTGCAGATCGTGCAGATCGCCCGCCAGATCCAGCGGCCGACGACCCTTGATTATATTAATTGCATATTTACTGATTTTGTCGAACTGCACGGTGATAGGAATTTTGGCGACGATCCGGCTTTAGTGGCCGGCTTAGCAAAACTGGACGGCTGCTCCGTGGCGGTGATGGGACATCAGAAGGGAAAATCGACCAAAGAGAATCTCGCCCGTAATTTTGGCATGGCCAATCCCGAAGGTTACCGTAAAGCCTTAAGGATTATGCGGATCGCAGAACGCAATCATAAACCGATTATTTCCTTAATTGATACGCCCGGAGCCTATTGCGGCATTGGTGCGGAGGAGCGCGGCCAGGCGGAAGCCATTGCTAAAAATTTACGGGAAATGACCGAGTTGACCATTCCCTTTGTGACCGTGATCACCGGAGAAGGCGGCTCCGGCGGCGCCCTGGGTATTGGCATGGGAAATCGAGTTTTAATGTTGGAGTATTCAATCTATTCCGTGATCTCACCGGAAGGCTGCGCCTCAATCCTTTTTCGCGACGCCAAACGAGCCAATGACGCCGCTCTCGCCATGAAAATTACCGCGCCTGATCTTCTGAAGCTCGGCGTAATCGATGAGATTATTAAAGAACCGCCCGGCGGGGCGCACAATGATGTTCAGCAGTCGGCAAGCAACATAAAATCTGCTATAATTAAACATCTTGGGCCGTTATTGTCCTTATCCCAGCGGGAATTGATCGCCGACCGTTATAACAAATTCCGCAAAATGGGATTCTTTTCGGAATAATGACAAATGACGCCGCTGTGGCGGAATTGGCCCCGACGTAAAGTCGGGGCAAGCAGACGCGCCGATGTGGCGGAATTGGCAGACGCGTTCGCCTCAAAAGCGAATGAGGTTTACCCTCATGCCGGTTCGACCCCGGCCATCGGCAGTGTCGGTTCGCTTGTCCCGATTTTCGCATCGGGAACTCCGACCAGCGGCATTTTAACTCTCTTCGTTCGCTCGATGCCGCGGTGGCGGAACTGGCAGACGCACTAGCTTCAGGAGCTAGCGAGGTCACACTCATGGAGGTTCAAGTCCTCTCCGCGGCATTTTTAAAAATTGCGCTTGCATTCCTTATTGAAATATGTTTATAATTATGGCATCCAAATGAAACGACATTTGTTAACTTCTATTTCGTTACTTTTATTCTTATCCTCTCTGGTTTTTGCCTCCAGCAGGATTGTGAATTTATCCCCCGCTGGACTATCGGTAATAACAATTAACGATGTCCAATTTGTCAATGAAAATGTTGGCTATGCCGCGGCCAGCGGCGGTCTTTTCCTGAAAACAATCAACCGCGGGTTAACCTGGGAAAGCCGAATGGTTGCAACCACAGGCGATACCTGGAACGCAGTAAAATTTATCAGTGAGACTGAAGGGTACCTGGCTGGCACAACAAGCGCTAAGGGAATCATTTATCGAACTATTGATGGCGGCAATACTTGGAATGAATTTATAGTCTCAAATAACATTATAGCCTTTAATTGTCTGGATGCGGGCATGGCCGGCGGCACACTAAATTCTGGCAGCGGGTCCCCCGCCAATGTCTCTTACGGCGCTTCCCTGCCTTGGACTGAAACATTGTTGGGATCTGATCTAGGGCAAAATCTTTACGGAGTAAGCGTTAACGGCTCCATTGCTTATACTTGCGGCAACTATGTTAAAAGTTCGGTCCCCGGAATGTATAAATATTCTTTTGGCTTCTGGAACACACTAACTACTGTTGGGAATACTGCCTTACAACATTTGAAGAGCGTTCAAGTTTTAACCGTCTCACAGATTTGGACCGTTGGTGATGATAGCGCCATCTTCAGGACAACTGATGGCGGGGCAGTTTGGACAGCCCAAAGTAGCGGGATTGCCAGCTCCAACCCCTTTGTTGATATCCATTTCTTTAACAATGATAATGGTTGGGTTATTTCTGGACTGGGAGATATTTATCGCACAACTAACGGTTCTGCTGCAGCTGTTACTTGGACAGCGGAAACAAACCCTGTTGGAGTTTCTTCTCTTAAAGCCGCCTATTCCCAAGATGTCAATAATGCTTGGTTTGTCGGCGCTCTTCCATCAGGGAATCCTCTAATATTAAAGTACCTTACTGATCCAACCATTACTGCTATCACCAGGTCAGGCGCCACCCCAACTCAAGCGTCTCAAGGTTTTAGCGGTAATTTGACTTTTACCGGCACTAATTTCCAAACAGGGTCAACAGTCACGGCTGATGCTGGCGTTACCATCAATTCTGTCACTATTACGAGTTCGACAACCGCAACCGTTAATATCACTATCAGTCCAACAGCCGCTGCCGGCACAAAAACATTTTATTGGTTAAATCTTGACACCGGGATAGCTACCGGAACTTTTACCGTCTCCGCCCGGCCAATTGCCAATATAACCTTAAACGGCCGCAACGATCGTCCGTTAGGTTACAGCGGCCCTTTTGAGATTACTGGTTCCGGTTTTCAAACTGGCATTAATGTCGATTCTCAAGTTGTCACAACCCAATTAGCTATTACCTCAAATACGGCAACCACCATAACCGGTATCATCACCATTGCCGCTACCAGCCTCACTGGGGTACAAACACTCGATGTTACTAATCCCGACTCTGGGGCGACAACCTGCGCTTTTACTGTTAATCCCTTGCCAACAATAAGCTCTGTTACCTCTGCCACCATGCAGCAGGGCGCAACCGGCAGCGTGGTCATCGCCGGTTCTGGTTTCTTGTCTAGTTTGACCGGTTCAGCTCTGGTTTTCTCCGGCAGCGGCATTACGGTAAATTCACTAACCTGGGAGAGCGCTTATCAACTTCGAGCCAATTTTTCCATCGCTGCCAGCGCCGCAACTGGAAGCCGCAACCTGACAATTAATAATCCGGATGGCGCCAGTGTAACCGGCGCCGGCGTTTTTAGCGTCAGCTCCAATGATCCCGGTGTAATTGTCACAGCGCCAACAGTGACCTCTCTCTCTCCAGATTCGGCCATCCGCGGACAAACTTTAAATTTAACCTTTAATGGCTCGAACTTCCAGACTGGTGCCACGGTCTCGCTCGGATCAGGCATCACGATTAATAGCGTAACTTTCGTTAATGCAACTTCTCTGACTATCAATGCTACCGTTTCAAGCGATGCTTCAACCGGCATGCACACAGCAACAGTGATTAACACAAACGGCGGGGTTGGCTCTTTAAATAACGCCTTCCTGGTGCTTTCTGCCGCCACAGTGGTTAATCCAACTGTTACCAGCATACTACCCTCCACCATCCTGGCCACCCCCAGCGGACCAGTGGTCAGCACAGTCGTCTCTTATCCGCCGTATATTTTAACTGGAGCAGGTTTCCAAACCGGTGAAGTTGTTACCATTACTTCTTCAACTACAACAGATACTGTTTTAGTGACTTTAGTCACCCATATTAGTTCGACCCAGCTTTCACTGACTTTAATCCCTCCCACCGCCGCCGGAGTTTACAACATCAACGTTTTAAATCTTGACGGCGGTTACAGCACCGGAGCAGGTTTATTAACTGTGCAAGCAACATCAACTACTCTGCAATTGCAACCAAGAATTGTGAGCGGCGAAAGCGTGGTTGGCATCCCCTACCCCAACCCTTGGCGACCAGGTTTACCGCTAAACATTCAAATTTTTGCCAATAGCACAGCCGATATCACCTTGACCGCTTTCCAGCTTGACGGGACAGTCATCTTCCGTGATATGGTCAATGTGCTGGGGGGGCGTCCGGCGACGATTACCATACCTGAAAGCTCTTTCAGCACGCTGGGCAGCGGGATGATGATTTTTGTCCTTAGTTCTGGCGGGCAAACATTGGGTAAAATCAGGGTAATGCGGGCTTTTTAGCGAATTTTTTCGATTAGTTCGGGCTTCTTTTTTGATTTTATAATTTTACAAATCTAAAGTCACCAAAAAAATAAAAACGGAGGAACAATGATGGACATTGTCGAATTAGAGAGTAAAACGCTCCAGGACCTTTATAACGTCGCCAAGGATTTAAACATCCCCAATCCCCGGCAATTAAAAAAGCATGATTTGATTTTTAAAATACTTGAGGTGCAAACGGAGAAAAGCGGCTTTATGTTTGCCAAAGGGATTTTAGAAATCCTTCCCGAAGGCTACGGCTTTTTACGCACCGGCGGCTATCTCCCCAGCCGCGAAGACGTTTATGTTTCACAGACGCAAATACGGCGCTTCGACATGCAAAATGGCGACCTGGTCCAGGGACAGATCCGTTCACCCAAAGAAGGCGAAAAATATTATAGCCTGATCAAGATCGAAGCGATCAGCGGCGTTAATCCCGAACAGGCCAGGGAACGCGTCCCATTTGAAAACCTGACGCCGATATTCCCTGACAAACGCTATACCCTGGAATACCCCAAATGCCCGGTAGCTTCGCGCCTGATCGACCTTTTATCCCCTATCGGCATGGGACAGCGGGCCCTGATCGTCTCGCCGCCGAAAGCCGGAAAGACGACGATATTAAAAAATATTGCCAACAGTATTACGGAAAATGCCCCCGAGTCAATTATTAAAGTTTTGTTGGTTGATGAACGACCGGAAGAAGTGACCGACATGCAGCGCTCGGTCAAAGGCGAAGTTGTCGCTTCTACTTTTGATGAGCCGCCGGAAAACCATATTAAAATTGCCGAGCTTCTCTTGGAACATTGCAAACGACTGGTTGAGGGCGGAAAAGATGTTGTGATCCTGCTGGATTCGATTACCCGGCTGGCCCGCGCCTATAACCTCGTCACCCCGCCCTCCGGCCGGACATTATCTGGCGGTCTTGATCCGACTTGTCTTCATCGGCCAAAACGTTTCTTCGGCGCCGCCAGAAATATTGAGGAAGGCGGAAGTTTAACGATTATTGCCACCGCCTTGGTTGAGACCGGCTCGCGCATGGATGATATTATTTATGAGGAGTTCAAGGGAACCGGCAACATGGAACTGCATCTGAATCGCAAGCTTTCCGACCGGCGGGTTTTTCCGGCCATCGACGTGAAACTTTCCGGCACGCGGCGCGAGGACCTCTTGATGGAAGAGACGGAATTGAAAAAAATGTGGCTGCTGCGTAAAGTTATGGATAGCTATGATGCAGCCGAAGGCACAGAGCAATTAATTGAGCGGTTAAAAGAATTTAAGACCAACAAGGCTTTTATGGAATCAGCGGATGTGAAGTAGGCAGCTGAAAAAATCAGCTTTCCAGCAAGGTTAACGTTTGGAATAAGCTTTGGTTTTCTCTTAAAAACTGCCGATATTTTTGCTGGCGTTCGTCTCCCTCAAGCTTGTCAATGAGTATCAGCTGGTCGTAAATGCCCATAAACAGGAATCTTTCCTGGGTGAAGGCCCAACCTAAAAGATTTTCTTTCATCACATTGATGACAGCTTCAATATCATCATTTATCATCGGCGGCGGCTTAGAGCTTCTTTCCCTTTCGTTTTCGCTTGGCCTAGCAATTTGGATCTCACTGATTTCATCTTTTACCGTTAACCCTAATTCATGCAAAGCCGTTTCTTTGTCCCTCATAAAATCAGCAAAACGGCTTAACAATTCGTCAGCAGGTAAAACAGCCGGAATCATTGCCCTTTTCAAAACGTAGCCATATGGTCGGAAAGAAAACAGCCTTTGTTCGCTGAAATCTTTGAGAGTGATTAATTGTTCATACAGTCTGATCGCTGTCGTCTTATGGTGCGTGATCGCCAGCCTGAAAATCCGCTCGGAAATATTGGAAATCAGTTTTCTGACATTGGCCGCTGCCTCCTGCTGTGTATCCTGGACGCGCGCGGCATATTTAACGCGGCTTGTATGATCGCGATGGTTAATCCGTAAAGACACAATAATTTCCTTCCATAAAAATTAAGTTAAAGTATTAAATAAAAAAGGCTTCATCACATCCAATACATGCTGCGGGATAATTCGATCGATAACATTTTCAATAAATCGGCCTACTTCTTCCGCTCCAACGATTTTCTCTATTCCCTTGATCATATTATCTAGCTCATCGCCAGCTAAACTTTCAACCAACGCTTTGGCTAAAGGTAAAGAGTCGGGACTAACGCTGATACGGCGTAGTCCTAACGCCAGCAAAACAACTAAACCATGCCAGTTATCCCCCATATCACCACAAACCGAAAGCGGTTTTCCGGTCGCCCCAATAACTTCAATAATCCGTTTCAGCGCTTTAATCACTCTCGGATCAAGGGCGGCGCAAGTGTTTCCCCCTGTTCCAAATTGACGGTTAATGCCCGTGATTGATGCAGTGAGGTCATTTGTCCCAATACTAAAGAATTCCGCCCGCAGATGTTGGGCTAATTGAGCCAATTGGCCATAGACAATTTCACGGCCTTCGATCATAGCGCCTAACTTAAAATAATCTTCGGCTGAAACATTAAGACGCAAAGCGACTTCATCCACTAATTGTACCGCTCTGTTGAATTGATCAACCTTTGCCACCATGGGGAACATAATTTTAACTTTACGCTGATTGTTTTTTGCCGCTAGTAAAAGGGCTTTAAGCTGATTTCTTAATAAAAAGAAACAGGGATTGCTTGTTTCATCTTCAAAAAACAAAGTTAGTCCCTGTTTACCTTTGGCTAGGTTTGATCTGACCGACGATAAATATTCAGGAATTTTATCCAGCGCTAAATCAAAAGTCCTAATAATCAGCTCGTTCTCTCCCGCTGCAATCATGAAATTGCTGTACCAGCTTACTTGTTCTTGAAGCGATGGTTCTGCTTGGCGGGGCTCACCCGCATTATCAGACATAAAAATATTTTCTGTCCTGACTAAGCCTGTGCCGTGAAAACCTAGTCCTGTTGCAGCTTGGGTCTCTGCCGGCGAAGCCGCATTCCTCATAAAAGAAACCGGTTGCTCTCTGAGGCTAACTTCTCGCAGACGAAACAGCTCTAACACATTCTCAACTAACCAAGAATGAGTTTCCATTTGCTTCCGGTACAGCGCTAATGTCTCTTGCGTCGGATTGATAATTATTTCTCCTCCATTACCATCAATAATGACCGTATCGCCGGACTTAACCCCTGAATCTATTATACTAGCAGAGCCAACCGCGCCCTGTGTCCCAGCATCTTTTAATGAAACAGACAGGTGATTTGACGGCCCGCCTTGTTCCAATACCACCCCTACTACCCGGCCGTTTAATTTCCCTTTGTCAGAGACAGCCACATTTTTGGCCACAACGACTACTGGTCCAGCGGCTATTTTGAGGATTTCCTCCCTGATTTCTGCGGCCGATCCACGTTTGACCGCCATTATTTTCTGACATTCTTGAACAAGGTCATCATAAATATGCGGGAAGATGTTTTTATATATCGTTAATGCTTCTCTCAATGCCGTAATAGCGCAGATTGAATTTTTACGCATAATTTGCACCACCGAAGAAGGCTCTTTTATACCCTCAACTCCCTCTATCAACTGATTTAACATCATGACCATCATATCGTTCATTTCATTTGATTCCGCTATCAAGGGCATAATCACCGCGTTTTTTGCCGCCAATAACACCCGGACTTTCTCTTCAACTACTTGAGCTAATGAACATCCCGGGGTAATTAAAGCGTGTAAATCAAGCGGTTCATAGCTTTCTAATTTCGGATCAGGGGGGATCACGGCAGCCGCACCGATCACGATTTTTCCTGGAATAAGAATGGTCGCTTTAAACCTCTGCTCCTTCTTTTCAGCAGTTATTGCCTCCTTTGTCAACGGCGGCAAGATAATGAGACTCCCGGTTCTTACAGAAATATGTGGGGGGACACCGATAGTCAGACCGCTTGTTAATAACGACATGGGGAGACCATTGCCTTCAACCGACGAAAATGTTGGCCAGCTTTTTACGGGTGTTTCAGATTTAGGCCGCGTTTCCCTTACTCTGGGCACCCCTAATCTGATGGCTCTTATTAAAAGTGTTTTTTCCACACTATATTATCGTTACTTTTCGCCAAAAATTTCAATAATTACTAATAAAAAAATTTGACATTAAAACATCCTCATTTTATAATAATCCCTCGCATAGGAGGAAGAAAAAATGGAACATAAATTACCGGATCTCCCTTTTGCAAAAGACGCGCTGGCTCCGCTTATCTCCCAAGAAACTATCGATTTTCATTACGGAAAACACCATGCCGCTTACGTCGCCAACCTTAATAAGCTGATTTCGGGAACGGAATTTGCGCCGCTGACTTTAGAAGAGATCATTAAAAAAGCCGCGGGAGGGATCTATAATAACGCCGCCCAGATCTGGAACCATACTTTTTATTGGAATTGCCTGTCGGCCAAAGGCGGCGGCGAACCAACCGGCAGACTCGCCGATGAGATTAAGAAAAATTTTGGCTCATTGGCGCAGTTTAAAGAAAAATTCACCAGTGTTGCGACAACATTTTTCGGTTCCGGCTGGACCTGGCTGATTAAAAACAATGACGGAACTCTGGTTGTGGAAGGAATGAACAATGCCGGCAATCCCCTCAAAGACGGAAGGCAAGCCATCCTTACCTGTGATGTTTGGGAGCACGCTTATTATATCGACTATCGCAATGCCAGAGCCGCTTATGTTGAAGCCTTCTGGAAATTGGTTAATTGGAAATTTGCGGAAATCAACTTATAGAGATTGGCCCCGATGACCGCCAATCGCGTCTTATTAATTAATTCCAACAGGGAAGTTAATCCCAATCCTGTCCTGCCGATCGGCATGGCCTATGTCGCTTCCAGCTTAGCTAAAAATAAATTCACCGTTGCCTGCGCCGACCTTTGTTTTAAGGCCAACTGGCGCCGCTACCTGAAAGACCGGCTCAACGGATTTAAGCCTGATTTCATCGGCCTGTCCATCCGCAACATCGATAACCACGACCAGTCAAAACCGCAACTGTACCTGGATTTTGTTAAGGAGGTAATCTGTTTCTGCCAAAAAATTTCTCCGGCGAAGATCTTTTGCGGCGGGGCGGCTCTAGCGGTGATGCCAACCCGGATATTAGATTATTTAAACCTGGACACGGGGATTTTTGGCGATGGCGAAGAAACGACCCCGCTGCTTTTGAGAAGCGGGCTGAAGGACCTGACTCTCCCCGGATTAGCCTATAAAAAGAATGAAAAAATTTATTCAAACCCCGCCCTGGGGATCAAAGACCTGAACTCAATCCCCCACCACGAACTGGCCCGCTGGATCGACATTAAGCCATATTTCCGGCAGGAAGCTTCCTATCCGGTCCAGGCCAAACGGGGCTGTCCTTTTGATTGTCTCTATTGCACTTATCCCCGCGGCGAGGGCAAGGGCTACCGTTTCCGGAAAACGTCGGAAATAATCGGGGAGATTATCGATGTCCAGGAAAAATACCATCCTAAAACTATCGAATTTGTGGACAGCATTTTTAACCATCCGCCCGGTTTTGCCGAAGAGATCTGCCGTCAGCTAATTGCCCGGAAAAGCCGAGCCAACCTGCATACGATTGAATTAAACCCGCTGTACCTGACTGATGAGTTGATCGGCTTGATGGAAAAAGCCGGTTTTATCTCCTGCGGGATTACCTGTGAAAGCGCATCAGAAATCATTTTAAAAAACTTCAAGAAAAATTACGGCGCGGCTGACGTCCGCCAGGCTGCCGGGAGGCTGAAAAAGTCCGCCATGAAAAAGCTCTGGATTTTTCTGTTCGGCGGGCCGGGAGAAGACGCCAATACGGTAGAAGAGACCTTAAAGTTTACTCGGGAAGAATTGGGTGAGAATGATGTCATATTTTTTAATATCGGCGTCAGGATCTATCCGGGAACAGGGATCGAAGCTATCGCCCGGCGCGCCGGCGTAATCAAGCCGGAGACCGACCTGCTTTTCCCCACATTCTACGTTTCTCCCCTCATCAGCCGGTCCGAGATCGAAGCCAAAATTAAAAATGAAAAGAATGACAGGATCGTGACCATTAAAGATATCCGCCTGCCTTACCTTGCTTCTTTGCTTAAGCTTTCCAGCTTGCTCGGCTTAAAAGGGCCTTATTGGTCATATACGCCGATCTTCAATAAAATCAGGAAAAATTTATGGCCAGGATAATTGCCATCGGCCTGGCCAATCCCAAAAGATGCCTGACCCAGGAGGAATCGTGGGATAATCTGCAAAGATTGAGGTCACTCTCCCCGCTGGAAAAAAAATATTATAAAAAATTCATGCTTGATGACGGCATCGCTGTCCGCCATCTCGCCCTGCCGGCCCTGGAGGATATTTTTTGTGAAGATCAAGATCTGATTATCAAACGCTACAGCGAAGAGGCGCCCAAAATCGCCCAGGCATCGACGCTCCAGGCAATTAATTTGGCTGGTTTAAAAAAAGAAGAGATCGATTTCCTGGTCACGGCCTCGTGCAGCGGGTATCTTTGTCCCGGCTTGAGCTCTTATATGATCGAGCTGGCCGCTCTGCGGCCGGACGTCTCCAGCCTTGACCTGCAAGGTATGGGCTGCGGCGCGGCGCTGCCAGCCCTTTCGGCCGCCGATAATTTTTTGGCCAAAAAGCCCGCACCCGCTTTTGCGCTGGCCAACTGCACTGAAATTTGTTCAGCGGCGGTTTACTGGGACGATGATCTCGGGCTCATTTTATCTAATTCGATTTTTGCCGACGGGGCTGCTTCGGCCGTCCTGACCAATACGGCAGGAATGGCCGGTCCGGAAATCATCGATTATGAGACCGTCAGTTTTCCTGACCGGCGGGAAGATCTGCGTTTTACAGTCAGCCAGGGAAAATTGCGCAATAAATTGACCGCCGCCGTCCCGGTCATCGCCGCTAAAGGCGCCGGGATCGTGGTCGGCAAACTTTTGGAACGCGGCAATCTCCAGAAAAAAGAGATCTCTTTTTGGGCGCTGCACACTGGCGGGCGAAAAGTTTTATCAATGATCGCCGAGAATCTCGGGCTGACCGCCGCCGACATCAAGCCTTCAGCCGAGACGCTAAAAAAATACGGAAACATGTCTTCCCCTTCCGTTCTCTTCGCCCTGGAAAATATCATTAACTCGAAACTTCCGCAAGTCGGTGATTATGGAATCATCCTTTCTTTTGGCGCGGGTTTTTCTTGTTACGGGATGCTGTTAAGATGGTAGCTTGATGATCTGTCCGCGCTCCGCGCCAACCGAGATGAGGGAGACGCGGGCTTCGGCAATCTCGGCCAGTTTGGCGAGATAATTTTTCGCATGCGGCGGCAGTTCCTGATAATTTCTGACTTTTGATAGCGGCTTAAGCCAGCCCGGCATTTCGATGTAAACCGGCTGGCATTGTTCCAAACAAGCCAGGTTGAGTGGAAAATCTTTTAACTGCCGGCCTTTATATTCGTAAGCGACACAGATTTTGATCGTCTCAACATTGTCTAAAACGTCGAGTTTTGTCACCGCTAAACTCGTTAAGCCGTTGATTCGGGACGAATATTTCATGACAACGCCGTCAAACCAGCCGCAGCGCCGCGGCCGCCCCGTTGTCGCCCCGTACTCCCCACCCCACTGACGCAGTTTATCGCTCATTCCGCCGGCAATTTCCGTGGGGAACGGGCCATCGCCAACCCGAGTAACATAAGCCTTGACCACGCCCAGGATTTCATCAACCGCTTTTGGGGAAAATCCCGCGCCAACGCACGCGCCCGACGCCACAGGGTTTGAAGAAGTTACATAGGGGTAAGTGCCGTGATCGACATCGAGCATCGTCCCTTGCGCCCCTTCCAATAAAAGATTTTTTCTTTTTTTGACAGCCTCATAAACTAAACTGGTGGAATCTTCCGCGACAAAATGGCGTAAGGCATGGGCATACCCGGTGTATTCCGCTAAAATTGAATCGAGATTATAATGAACTTTTTGGCCATAAAATTTTTCCAGGTAAAAGCCTTTTTCTTCCAAGTTCCAGGCCAGTTTTTGCCGCAGCAGTCCCTGGTCATAAAGGTCGCCGATCCTGATCCCCCGCCGGTTATATTTATCAACGTAACACGGACCGATGCCGCGGCAGGTCGTACCGATACGGCCGGACTCTTTTTTCTTTTCCTGGGCTTTGTCTAGATCTTTATGGTAAGGGAAAATAACATGGGCTTGAGTTGAGATGCGCAAATTTTCCGCCGCATGCCCCTGCCCGCGCAAAGTTTCAATCTCTTCAAGCAAAACCGCCGGATCAACCACGACCCCGTTGCCAATCACGCACATGACATTAGAATAAAAAATCCCGGAAGGTATTAAATGGAGCTTAAATGTTTTATCACCGATGACAACCGTATGGCCGGCATTGTTCCCGCCCTGGTAGCGGACCACCATGTCCATATCCCGCGCCAGCAGGTCGGTTATTTTGCCTTTTCCTTCGTCCCCCCATTGGGTGCCGACAATAATTGTTACCGTCATGAGAGCCAGTTTATCATATTTGAAACGAGAACTCAATTTATCATCGATTGAGAATAACATCCCAGAAGATTTTACTTTAAAATATAGTGAAATTTCTAGCATAAGCTGTCGAGAATGGTTTAACCCAAGTTACGCTGAAGTCCTCTGAAAGCCACTAAAAACCGACTAGTAAACTTCTGTAACCCTTGAAAATCAAGGAATAATTTTTTGAAACCTGATGTAGTCCAGACCTTCCTCCTTGACGACCCCCATTGGCCATACGAAAATAACGATATATGTTTTTTAAGAAACATGAGCGTTTTAAAGATGGTAAATCACATACTTATTGGTCGCTCATGGAAACGATTCGCACGACAGACGGTCCCCGACAAAGAGCCCTTTGCTATCTGGGAGAATTAAACACTTCTCAAAGACGAAAAAACCCTGCGAAACTTTGGCAAAAATACATGCAGCTGACAGAAGTTGAAGCTGTATTTCGGGCGCTGAAAAGCGAATTGGTTGTTCGACCAATCTGGCATCAAAAAGAAAATCGAACTCAGGCCCATATACTGGTTGCCTTTTTAGGCTACGCGTTATGGGTAACATTAAAGCATACATTAAAGAATGCTGGCCTGGAGTATTCGCCGGCACGAGTCATTGACGCGTTAAAAAGAATTCACAGCGGGGACATTGTTTTTACAACGGCAGGCAATGAGCCAAAATACCACATCCGCTTACGCCGGATATTCCGCCCAGATGAAGAGCAGAAATTATTATTAGCTGCATTAAAAGTTACTTTACCGGAGAAAATTACTTTCGATTTTAAATCAAAATGTATTGCCGACTTTTAAAAATATTTGTTGGTTTTATGCAAAATATTTTTTCAAAACTGGTACTTCAGCGTAACTTGGGATAGGACAGAGCAGGGAGATGAAGGCTGGACAGGAACGATGCTCTTAAATGCGGCTTACCAGATTAGGATGGGTAATATAACTGGCAATCAAGAGTTGGTCAGCAATGGTTGGGCAACTATCCAGGGTTTTTACAATGTTGTTCACAGCCAAAGTCCCGATAGTCAGCATTGGTTTGGTCGTACCCCTGAAGGTTATGCCAATCCGCATGATATCCGGTATAACGAATCGTCAGAATCGACCTTATGGTAATGAGACTGGCCGAGCGCCAAAATACATGCGGGCTCTGGCTATTTGGGCGGTTTACGCAGTTTTGAGAGAAAATAGGATGCCTTTTGATATTTATCATCGATTGACACGCGATTAATTCTATTCCACAATATTAACCAGCATGTCGAGAAAAATAGTCCTATTTTCTTTGGGCGCTGTTATTGGCGCCGCTTTTTTTGTTGTGTTTACTTCCGCCTGCAGTGATCCGGCTTTCCCGCCGACTACAACAACTTTGACGAGCGCTCCCACTACCGGAACAGGGACCACTACGACAGGAACAGAGACCACTACGACAGGAACAGAGACAACTACAACAGGAACAGGAGCAACGACAAGCGCCACGACTGTAACTTTTAGCAGTACAACCAGCCTGGTCATTGCTGAAAATGGTAATGGGACTTTTACCTCACAGAATATCGCTTACACCGGCAGTTTTACCGGTAATATTTATGCGGCGATCGCAGTTGATAAATTAACCATCGGGCGGGTCCATATCAGCTACTATGACCGCTTCACCCGCTATCTAAACTATGTGGTCGGTTCTTTGAATAGCTGGTCTATTTCTGTCGTCGACAATAGCGGCGATGTTGGACAGTATACTTCTATTGCTCTGGATAGCCATAATCTCCCCCACATCAGCTATTATGCGCCGCGGGCCAGCGCCCTGGCCTACGCTTATCACAACGGCAGCCGCTGGATTATTAGCCTGATCGATGATCCCGGCGACGCCGATGTCGGCTATTTCAGCTCCATTGCCATCGATAGTAATGATGCCGTCCATATCGCTTATTATGACTGGACCAATCAAGCTTTAAAATATGCCGCCAACCAGAGCGGCGCTTGGGTGACCAGCGTTATTGAAAGCGGTGGTAAGGGGAAATATTGCGCGCTGGGCCTGGACACCAGCAATAAAGCCCACATCAGTTATTTTGATGAAAGTAATGGCAATCTCCGTTATGCCACCAACAAAAATGGCGCCTGGTCAAAAGAAACGATTGATTTGAGCACTCCTGTCGCCTGGTATACTTCGCTTGCCGTTGACAGCGCTAATAAGACGCACATCAGTTATTACGACAGCGCCAATAAGGATCTAAAATATGCTTATGGTGAATTGGGTTTATGGACCTTTCTGACATTGGACAGCGCCGGGCAGGTTGGCGAGCAGAATTCGCTTGCCGTTGACAGCAGCAACAATCCGCGCATCAGTTATTATGACGCGACTAACGGTTATTTAAAATATGCCAGGAAATCTGGCGTCAGCTGGGCTATCAGCACTTTAGACCGTCAGGGCAATATCGGCCAGGACAGCCATATCGCTATCGATCAGAATAACAAAACTCACATTGCTTATTACGACGCGGCCAATTATCTGCTTAAGTACACTAAACAACAGTAAGGGGAAAAATTGACTCTTCCGACTTTCTTGTGGGTAAGGGGTAGAAAATAGTATCATTACTCGAAAAGGAGTTGATGATAATGCAAGATAAAGATTTCTATGCGCAGGTTCTCGGGGTAGAACGTCCCTGGAGAATTGAAGAGGTAAAACTGGATATAGAAAAGCAAAGGATTGATATTACAGTTGGTTGGCCAAAGGAGGGAAAGGCCTCTTGTCCCACTTGCGGGAAATTAAGCGATGTTTATGATCATCGAGAAGAACGCCTCTGGCGTCATTTGGATACGTGCCAGATGAAAACGTTCTTACATTGCCAGATACCGAGGGTGAATTGTGCGGATCA
>JACRKQ010000042.1 GCA_016219705.1 Candidatus Saganbacteria bacterium
AGGGCTTTAAGTATTCCTGACCAACCTCTTAACCTCTACATCCCTCTGGTACCAACCAAAAACAAAACCGGAGGTTTCCTACTCGATGAATTCTCCTGGGAAAACGGCCATCTCTTCTGTCCAGGCGGTTATCCGGCAGAATATATGCGCAATGATGACAACAAGATGGGATTTGAATTCAAATTTAACGCCGCTATTTGCCACACCTGTGAGCGGCGCCCTGAATGCACCAGTGCCCAATATGGTCGCAGTGTTTTTGTTTCCCACACTCAACTGGAAAGACAAAACGCTCTCTCTTTTAATGTTACCGATGAATACCAAACAATGTACAACGAGCAGCACTGGAAAGTGGAACCGAAAAATGCCGACCTCAAACGCTACTGTGGCCTTAACCGCGCCAGGTATCGTGGATTAGGCCGGGTTAGAATTCAAGCCTGTTTGTCAGCCATGGCTTCCAATTTCAAGAAAATCGCGAGATGGATTATGGGTAAAATCAAAAATGGCGTTTACCAAATCCTGGCCAAGATAGCGGCGTTAGCGCCGCCCAAGGGCGAACTCCGTCCAAACACCGGTTAATTGTTAAAAAACCAAAGAGGAGGTTGGAAGTCTTTTTACCAAGCTAAACTATTACCCTCGATAGGGGATATTCTTTGTTGGGATGCAAAACGCCTTACTTTCAATTTCTCTTAATAAAAACATAATCTGAAATTTTCGCCGCGTTTTGACGATAAATGTGTATGGGGATAACGATCGACCGAACTAAAAGATTAACCGAATTTATCCGCGCAGCAAAGCAAGCGCCTGACGCTGATAAAACAACGGCCCGCCCCAGCATCCGCACCCTTACCGCTCTGGCAATGGATCTTGCCGTCGATAGCGCTTTAAGAGCCGCTGCTCTGGGTCTGGCCAAAGCTACTTTAGAAGGCATAAACAATGATGAACTCGATCCGGTTTTAGCGGCGGATGCACTTTTAAATGAGCTGGAAAAAGCTGAAGCCAAACTCGCGCAAATCAAATATCAGTTTGCCGCGCTTCAAGCACAAATTGGCCTCACCGATCCACAAGCCGAAAAACAAACCCGAGTAATAATCACTGCTCTGGCGGAAGCTCTATCAATCGCCGCGTCGGAAGATATTACCTTGCAATTTTTTGCCAATTTGCGTCTCGCTTCTATTCCTGTCATCGGCGTCGAATTGCTGGAGCGGATAGAGAACTACCTAAGTCTCAACCAGCCCGCCACTCCCTATGGTCTGATGACCGCCATAGGAGAATATTTAGCGGAAAGCTGCGAAGTCACTTGCGTTCAAAAATTAAAAACTGTCGCTGTTGCCGCCTGGACAGAAGCTTCAACCTTAGAGATTGAGGATATAGAATAATTTATGGCCGTCACAGGGGTTAACCCGCCACCACGACCCAGACGACCAGCGCCTCTAAAGGCGACAATGATCGGTTATGCTCCAAATCTTCCCCTCTTACCGCTGGAATTACAACGGGCGAAAATTATTGGCTACGTTTATCGTTTGATCGCCGCTTGCGTCGCTCAAAATATTTTTGGGTGGCGCGCGCTAAAAGCGCTGGGCCAGGATATTGGCGACAAGGGAGCCGCTATTAAAAAAATTTATGAAGCGGAGAGAGATAATTGCCAACTTTTTAAAGGTGAAATAAAACAGCTTACCATCCCGCTTAAAAATATTATCGCTATTTATAATGCGACGCCTAACTCTGGCGCCGCGCAACGCGCCGTTAGCCAACTTACCTCAAGACAAAGAATGGAGATTCTCTCCAACCATTGGAAGCAGATAATCTTCGAACATGAGTTAAGCAATTTAAGGAGTAATCATCCCGAATTGGATAATGATCTTAGAAAAAAGGTAATTTATTTTCTGCAGACAACCAACCAATTGGCCGCTTTATTTTCTGACTGTGACCTTTCAACTACGGAAAATTTACATTTGGTGCCACCGCTGGTCGCAGTCCTTCATAACCTGGGAGAGATTAATCTCCTCGCCTCATTGCTGGAGAAATTATTCGCCTCGGCCCAAGTAGCTGATTGTTGGGATTCAAACTATTCATATCTTTCTCTGCAATTTTTCTTACCAGAGATACTGCCAACTTTAGCAGAAGCTCTGCCAGCTTTTGGCCAACCCACGGCGATCCGTTTGATCTTCCAGGCAAGTGCAGAGCAGGGTTATCCCGAATATCTGGATGGCCCGCTATTGGCCGCCGGCTTTGTGCATGCCGGCAATCTCGGCGATTTTTCCAGTGTGCCGCTCGTTAATCTGCTCTTGCGGGCCGGTAAAATATTCCGGTCAATGCAGGCCGGCCAAGACCCTTTAGCCGCTTTTTTTGTTTTCTGGCCAGAGCTAAAAAATTCCGACGCGACTGTCAAAAGACGAGTCTGCTCCCAACTGCAGGCCACTGCCGGAAATTGTTATGCCAACTTGCGCTCACTGATAGACGAAGCGCTGAAGATAGGCGACAATGATGCCCGAGCTGTCCAGTGTATTGCCTTTAAACAATTATTAGTCGAAAAAGGGATTGATAATCCAGTTCTGGCGGCGCGCCTGGATGATCTAAATTATACCGACTTGGCCGACGGTTTGTTGAGAATCTCCAGAAAAGATAGCGCTATCCTGGAATTAGCGCATCTCCTGGAAAACGCGGCAGAAATTAAGCTTCTGGAAGATTATCTCACCCGTAATAAAAAGGTCCTGATCGATGCTCTCTCTGATAATCGTAATCCCCGCGCTCAAGTTGTCGCTATCATTGCCCTCAAACTTCTGGGCGAAAATAATTATCATTTTGCCGAAACTCTTGCCTGGCTCCTGCAAAATGAGACTCTGCCGGAAAATGTGCGGGGACTTATCCAGCAAATTTGTAAACCAGTTATGGAAAGGCGCTTGGCGCATTACATTACCGAATGCGGTTCAATGGCGGCTATCCCTGGCAAAGTCAGGGAGTGGGCCAGGACCGTGGCGGAACGCGCCCATTTTGCTCATGCAAAAATCAGGGAAATTGCTAGGGCGACCAATCGCCCAACAATTACTGTTTACCTTTTGACCACCGGCCACGGACTTAACGCCGAACGCCAGCTTGATTATTTCTTTACCAAGCCGGCAACACGGCGGCGGCTTTTCCATTATCTGGTGGCGCGCTCAAACATCAGTCGCTACCAGGAACTTTACCGGACATATCTTTATGCCAATCCGCCAATCCAATTAGAGATTGAAATGCAAGTCATTGTGCAAAGCTTTAATGAACAGGCCGAACGCTACCGGCAGGGGTATCGTTGTTCGCCCGAAGCGGCCAAGATTGCCGTGGCCAAAAATTGGCAGGCCCGCAGGCTGCTTGGATATTACACTCTCCCGGTTGAATTTAAAGTCCCGTCTAATGGCGCGCTCCCCATCTCCAGCGATTCCGTTGAAAAACTCCGGGCGCTCTCTGACCTTGCCGCCCGGGAAGGCTGCAATTTAGTAATTATCGACGACAGCACTTTAAGGGAAGCCGGACTTAAATCACCCAATGATGCCGAAGGATTTGAACACGGCCGGGCCATTGCCCGCGCCTTGTCCGTCATCAATGAAAGCTTAACCGGCCAAGCAACTGATGTCACCTGGTTAACCAAAAGAAATAATTGGCAGCTGCCTAATTTATCCGCGGCAGCCGTCCATCTTTTCGGCCTCAATACGTATGACCGCACGATCTATGACCTGCACGTTGGCGGCCGTTTTCGCAAACCGGAATGGCTCCCCACTGATGATCAACACACCATAATGGGGGTGGAATATAGAGGGAGTGAGGTTGAGCCGCACCAAGCTTTTGTGATTGAGGACGGTCAACCCAAATTTATGCATGAAATTTTCTGGACAGAATTCCAGCAGGACATTGGCCGTCGTGACAACCGACCTGCTCCCTTTCCCCTTTATCGACAGATCCTTTTTGTCTGCCGCGCCAATCATCATCGCAGTTCTTCTTCAGAATACCTGGCCAGACAACTATATAAAGAAAGATTCGGTGAAGCGGCTGCCGAGCAAGTTGCCTTTGCTTCAGCCGGCCTCGATGCCGATGAATATCTTCGATCGGAACCGACGCGGGGCATTATGTCACAGCGCGCCAGGAAGATGCTGGCCCAGCGCGGCGTGCCGGTTTCCGAGATGGAGCAATCAAATAAGCGTCAGCTCCAACCACAAGTTGTTGCTTGGGCTGATTTAATTTTTGTTTTTGAGCAAAACCAAAAAGCTGACCTGCTCGCTCGCTATCCGGAAGCGGCCGGCCGCGTTTTTCTGCTTAAAGACTGGGTTGAAGCCCCCGGTAATCCGGAGATCCCCACCCCGCGGCACTTTGACCAAGCTCTGCGTCAAATGCTTGAGACCCATCTCAATGACATGATTGACCGGATGCTTGCGAGGTAAATTGCGTTTGACTTTGGTTCTATCACAACTTTACCGCAGACTTTTGTCGATATTTGGAATTTAAAAGATTGGTATGCGAGAGATTTTTTAGTTGCCCTGGAAAAGAAAATTGCTGACGAGACATTTAATCTCACGCCGCTTACAGAACTGCCCGTTATTGGCCCAATAATTATTGACGTTATCAGAACGCTTATGGCTGATAAAAATTTAGCGCCTGAAGAAAGAGCCGACGCTATTTTTACGGCTGTCTTCCAACGCCTGGCAGAACTGGCTTTAACCGGACCCAAAGCCGCCATTGCCGCTTTGCGCATCTGGGCGGAAGAGCGTACCCTCGAAGGAATTCTCTACAACGCTCTCCGCAAAATTGCCGACGATGTCTCTTTTGAAGGACAAAAACCAGCGGTTGCTATGCTAGCTAGACTGGAGAAAAGCTATCACAACGCAGCGCTCGCAGCAGGTGTTGGAGAGAAAGTCCCATAATGTCCCGTGAAGGCCAAAACTTGACAATACATTTTGAAAGTGGTATATTCAAAAAATAATGAATTATGAAAGTACCACTTTCAAAAGAACGAAGCAGAAAAAACTGCTCACTTCACTATTAAAGGGGCGTTCTTTTATTTTGTTTGGCCCGCGACAAACTGGTAAATCAACCCTGCTAGAAAAGGTTTTTGCAGAACTCCCGAAAGAACGGACACTCCGCTATTATTTCCAGCTGCCTTCAGAAAGGGAGCGAATTGAGTCCGATCCGGAGATAATATTGCGGGAAGTTACGGCTAAAGGGGACAAAGAACCTGTTTACGTGTTTATTGACGAAATCCAGAAAATCCCTCAAGTCATGGATCTCCTGCAATTTTTAATTGATAAAAAGAAAGCGGTGCTGGGGGCAACCGGCTCGTCAGCTCGGAAAATGAAAAATTTTGGGACAAACTGGCTGCCTGGTCGAGTTCACATTGAACATCTTTATCCCCTTACCTGGGAGGAAAGCGCGCTGCTTAAAAACCCGGAAAACCTTCCTATTGCCTTATGCTATGGCGCCCTACCCGGTATTTTAGCAGAAAAAGATCTTGCCGCACGGGAGCAAACACTTTTTGATTACACCTCGCTCTACCTGGAAGAAGAAATCAGGATGGAAGCGCTAACCCGCAACATCCCCAGATTCAGCAAATTTCTCCGCCTGGCCGCCTTGGAATCGGGAACCGCGCCGAATCTTTCCAAAATCGGGGGGATTGTAGGATTGACTCATCCTACTATCCGCGAATATTTCCAGATACTGGAAGATACTTTAATAACCCATCGCCTGGATGCGTTTGGCTTATCACGCGACGCCGTTTTGCGCTCCGCTCGTTACTATTTTTTTGATGTTGGTGTCCGCAATACCGCAGCCGGTATTGGCTGCAATAAAGGGGTGCTAACTCTCCAGTTCGGCTTGTTGTTTGAGCACTTTATAATTCTGGAAATAATATCCCACTTACAGTATCAAGCAGGAACAGAACTTTTTTACTGGCGAACAAGGCAGGGGGAGGAGGTCGATCTGGTAATAAAAAAAGGGGGGCGTCTAATCGCCCTGGAGATAAAAGCCACGGCCAAGCCTGCCATCAATGATTTCTCCGGTCTGGCGGCGTTCTGCCGGAAGTACTCCTGCCAAGAAGCTTATCTTGTCTGCCAGGCGCCGCGCCGCCAAAAATTTGAACACATCTGGGTAATTCCCTGGTTTGAACTATGCGCCGAATTGTTGGCTCCTGACTTCCGCAATGGGACACCCTACGGATTGCGAATTATCTCATAAAGAATCTGTTGATCCTCATCCATCTTTAAAATAATCTTCTTGATATGGCCATTGTATTTTGAATCCATGTTTCAGGCATATTTTTAATTTTTCTTAAGGCAGAAAAAACGGGAAACTGATTTTGGGATTAGAAAATAATTAAAAAAACAATTGAAAAAAATTGTAAAAAAGATATCCCAGTTTATTAAACGGCTTTTCTTCTGTTGTTTGCATAGTAGTCCCTCCCCTTTTTCTTCGAATAGTTCTTTTAATTATTTCTTGGTAATTTAAAATAAAGTGAAATTATTATTAAAAGAGGCCGATATTTTACTGTGGGGGATAGCCATGGGAAATGCGCCGGTAAAAGAAGAAGAAAAGATAAAAGGAGCTAAAAAAAATGATTAATTCAAAAATATCACTTCCGCCGACTATCCAAGTAGCTGCGCGTCGCCATACATTAATAAGGAACACGTTGACAGCGCTAGTTATCTCTGCCGCCGCGCGCTCTTTGCCTGGTTGCGGCGATATCAAGCCGGATCCGATCCGTGAACAGCTAGAGAGCGAAGCTGGCCTTAATATTCCCAAAATTGACCCCGGACATGGGAATACACCAGATGTCATAGCTCCAACAGTTGACTCTGTTGTTCCTGATGTAACAACGCCTGATGCGATGAGGCCTGATGCGATGAGGCCTGATGCGGGAACAATCTTAACCAATTCACTGTTTACCACCTTGCGCATAACCCCAACATTGATTAATGAATTTGACCGTGATGAAAGTGGTTGGATCCACCGTAGCGGAACTAATGGCGACCCATTTGCTTGTCGTTTCCAACCGGAAAATATTTCTTTTTCCGGCGGCAGAATGATTCTTGCATTAGAAAATGATGGTTGTACGAAATATCGTTCAGCAGAAGAATCATTCGGTTTCGGATATTATGAGGTTAGAATGAGACCCGCGTCCGGTTCCGGGATCATGGCCGGTTCTTTTTTCACCTACACCGGGACTTATGGCCGTCCCGACCATGATGAAATTGATATTGAAGTTTTAGGCCAGGATTGCTCTATTCAACTTAATCATTACGGAGCGGGGAGAGGCGGGCATGAACTTGTCATGACACCGACTCAATTGGGCTTTAATCCCTGCGCGGGAGAACACAACTACGGTTTTGTCTGGAGATCAGACAGCATTGTTTATTACATCGATGGCCGCATGGTGCATCGCGCAACCGCACAGATCCCTTCAAGACCTGGGCGAATTATGGTAAATATTTGGTCCGGCGCCCCTTCTGTCGACGGTTGGCTGGGCCCTTATGATGCGGGTTCCGGGAGAGTTACGGCTCAATATGATTATATTAGATGGGCACCTTTACCATGATTGTTCTGATAACAAAAAAAATAACCTGAAATTTTCTGGAAATTCAGCCGATATATATATGGGAAGAGGAGGCAAAGAATGAATATCGACAGTGTTGGAATTAGGCTCCCAAAGAATATCACAAGACAATTTCCGACGATAAAGACACGGATTAGTCTGGCAGCTGTTTTGAGCGTTGGACTGGCGTTAACCGGCTGCGGCGACATTAAGCCAGACCCGGTTCGCGCGGCTCTAGAGGATGGCGGCGTTCAAATTGACGCCGGATTAGTGGACACACCGGCAGATACCCGCCCGCCCATTGGCAACGCTGATCTTAATCATTTTTACATGGTTGATTTTGGACGCGGCGGCAGAAACCTTCTGGTTCGCGCAGGGAATAGCTTAACCTTTGGCGCCGGCCCCTTGCCAGCCGATCTTACAAACATCGGAGATCTGGCTTTAAGAATTGCTCTTGCTCCTTTAAGAGACTGCCAACCGGCCAATACTGATGCCGGTGTTCCAGCGGCAGTTTTAACCTTTTGTCCCACTGGCGCTATAAATCTTACCCCGGCCGTTGAAGGATTAAGACGTTGCCCAACCCTTGGTTTTGATTCTCTCCGCTATTGTCCTACCGACGAACAGACGGTTGTCCCTTTCCAAGTCTTTCGTGTTGAAATAATTAATGATGCCGGGGGAATCCGAACAACTGATTATACTACTACCGCTGCCGGCGCTTACGGCATCCGTCTGGGTCCGGTCTGTATGCCAACTCATGACGCGGCCGTTTTGCCGCGCGCTTTATTGGTCTCTTTGCCCGAAGGCACGGTAGACACTGCAAACGATAGGATCCGTGGATTCACCGCAATAGTTGAGACTGGCGCTGATATCTCCGGTAATCCTGATCCCAATGAGCCAAGGGCAGTCTGCGTCCGAGTCGCTTTAGTTCCGGACAGGAGGTAAAGTAATTTATGAAGGCATGGCAGTTCAAGCAGAAATTAATTTTTATTTTCACCCTGGCCACACTGGCTTTTAGCGCTCTGGTCGCATATGGCGATCCCCCGGCGCGCATAGCCGTCGGCCCCATCAGCCAGAATATCTATCGGGCAGTTAATACCGACACTCCAAGGCCGACTATTAATTTCCTGCCTTATAACAGTGCGCTGAGCGCTACCTGGACCCTCACTGATACAGTGGTTATTAATAATTTACCCATTGGCAGCCGTTGTTTGGCTCTGGCCATCAATGCTGATGAAACCCGACTCTATGCCGCCATCTCCGCGCCGCCGGGGGGAAATTCCGAGGTCAGGATTTACAGCATCAATAGCGCCAGCCATTTGCCAATGGGTGATCCAGTGATCATCAGTGACCCGCGCATCAGCAGCAGCCGTCTTGAAGGGCTGGCCATCGACACAGTCAATAATCGGCTCTATGTCACCGATAACACTAATTTTGGCGTCCACATTATTAACCTGGCGGATAATAGCTATGTAACTTTTGTCATGCCCGCTGACGCTTACCGACATTTTGACGCCGTAATCTCTAACGCTAAACTTTTCGTTTCGACCAACGCTAACCCGGGAAGAATTATTTCCTATGATATCCAGAGCGCCGCGCCATATCTGGTCTTAAATAGTAGTGGCGTTATTTCTACCGGACTGAATACGTATCCTTCCCGGATGAAAATTTATAACGGCCGCTTATATGTGTCAACCCACAGCGACGCTGGCGGAGTGGATATCAAGGTTTATGATGTGAATACTTCAGCGCTCGTTGGCACGGTTACCAACCCGACAGGTATCATTGTTGATAGCGTTTTCTCCACAACTAATTCCCTCTCTTATGGTTGGACAGCTTTTGATATCAGCCGCGACGGCCGCTGGCTGGTTTACAAAAAGGCTTTTAATGTGGCTGAAACTAATAATGCGCTTCTCGGCATTCGGCTCACTGACATTACTCCTGGTTCTGTTGCCACTCAAATTACCGGCATATCATATTTAACAGGCATGGGAGAAACAACACTCTATGCGTCAGATGCTATCGTTTTTTCTCACGACAGGACAACTCTGGCTTTCTGCGATAGCTTACGGGGTAATGCTCAAATTATCGAATTGGGAACAACTTCCGCGGCAGTTAATCATCGGCCAACATTGAGCAACGTTGCTTATTACACATCAACTGAAACACTCATTCCTAATAATATCATGACCAACTCTCCAAATGACACCGGAAGGACAACGGAAAATGGGATTGTCATTAGATTTGACGTTTTTGACGAAGATGGTGATATGGTTATTCCCGGAGTTTATTATGAGCGAACGGAACTTAGACCAGATGGATCAATTATATCTGGAACAGTACTTCTACCGACCACCTCCTCCGGGGGTCGAGTCACCGCAACTCTTGAAGGACTGGCTAACGGTTTGTACTTGTGGCAAACGTATCTTAATGATGGTACCGGCCGAGTTACCGTCAGCGTTTTTCCACCGCTTTTCATTATCGACCACGCCACTCTACCCACCCCTACAATTACACAAATTTACCCCAATCGCGCGCCGACTGGGACAACCCAAAACCTCGTTATCGAAGGGACCAATTTTACAGGCACACCGACTGTAACTATCAATTGGCAGGACCCTATGAGACCTGATAGATTTACCGTGGTCACTACCGGCACAGGCGTGACGCTTTCAGGGACGACTCGGCTCACTTGCGCGCTTGATTTAACCGGTATTGCGCTAAACACCTATAGTGTTACCGTAAGCAATCCAGATGGACAGATTGTTAGAGCCATAAATTCATTTGCAGTAACTGCTGCCGGAGTAGATGGCGTAGGCCCAAACCTTGTCGCCAATTTTTCTGCCTCCGACGGCGAAAGCAGCCAATCAACCTTGACTTGGACCAATCCGGCTGATAGTGATCTGGCTGAAGTTGTGGTCAGAAGAACAACTGGCGCTTATCCTACGGATCATTCTGTCGGCAATTTGGTTTACAGCAACGCAACTCCTCGACCAGGTAGCCCCGCATCGTATGTTAATACCGGCTTGACCGATGGGACAACCTATTATTATGCTGTCTTCAGCCGTGACACCTCCGGTAATTGGAAGGAGGTTGTAAGAGCACGTACTGTTATTGAAGCCGGCAACGCGGACACGGGAACGCCGGGAGTGGGGGGAACAGGCAACCCTGTTACCACCATCACCGCCGCAAGAGATGGCACTGGCACCGTTATCCGCTGGACAACCACTCCGGCTGGCGTTGGCGTCGATATCTATGCATTGACAGCGACGTATAATACAACAACCAATGCTTACGATCGTTATTTCACAACTGATCCCACTGCTTGGGGAAGACCAATCAGCACTAACAATACTTCCGGCTCATTTACCGTCCCAACTTCCGTCGGCGACGGCACCGCCCGGTATTATAAATTGATTAGGACTGGCGCGACTTTAGCCAGCACAGATTTGACACGGGATGTGGTGGGAAAGTTTGATCTGGCGGTCGGTGCACTCGAAGCTCAACGCTTCTTTATCTCTTCTCCTTTAGAATTAAGCGATAACTCTTTAGCCGCGGCAATCGGCGGTCAGGGCAGCGCAGGAGATATGATCCTAACTTTTGATATTGAAAAAAATGTTACTGCCGGCTCTCTTTACCAAAGCGGTTCATGGGGCACTTTTCCCGGTGTCTCAACCCCAATCAATACGCTTGATCCTGGGGTTACTTATGGCTATTATTCACCCAACATGAAATTTTTAACTGTGGCCGGCCGAGTCAGAGAGACAAATTTAAGCCGCACTCTGAACGGCGGCGCGACTCTCGTCGCTAATTGGATAGCCAACGTCTATCCCTCTCCTATAATCTTGAGCGCTGCCGGGCTCAATAGTCTTTCTGCCCATACAAATCCAACACAAGCTGGCACTCTTTATTACTTCGACGCTAATGCTGAATTAGTCGGCGGCATTGAAAATGGTATCGCGTTCCATAATACATCGACCACCTGGGTTAATGGTTCCATTAGCGCCCCGGCTACATTGCAACTGATCCCTGGTAAAGGGTATATGTTGACCGAACCAGTTCAAAGTTCCTTGACCTGGAATTTGAACCGGTCTTATTAAGATTAGGAGGAGAAAAAGAATGAAAACGATTACAAAATTTTTAGGCGGGGTATTAATTCTTCTCTTATTGCTGACTATATCGCCCTTAAGCCGGCAGGCTCACGCTGCCGCCGTGACTATAAATATCACGGGGATAACCAATCACAGCGGCGCGCCAATCCCTGTTGGTTCATATTATCAACTGATTCGTTCCGCTGATTCCGCCGCTGGCGCACCTGATAGCACCGGTTTACCAGTTGGTGATACCGTTGTTTCCTCCGGCACTATTTCTACTGCTGGCTCATTCTCCGGCGTCGCTTCCATTGCTTCTAATAATTATATCTACATTCGCGTGTGGGAAACTTGGAATGGTTCCAGCTCTCCTGTCGCCGGGACTTATTATGGAACCAGCGCTCCAGCTAACGTTGGCGCTGGTTTTGTTTATGCTTATGCTCCCGCTGGATTCTCAACTACTCAACGAACTCCCATCCCCACTCCCATCATCACCATAACTCCGGCAACATTAAATCCAACTGTGACTCAAGGCCAGAACGCCGCGGCCCAATCTTTTACCGTCGGCAATTCCGGCACAGCGCCTTTAACAGGTTACACCGTTGTCTCTGATGTTGCCTGGATGACAATCAACCCAACTGGCGGAACTATTGCCGTGGGCGGCGCCGCTGTATCCCATACTATAACTTATAACACTGCTGCTCTCACTGCCAATGCTGTTGGCCGCATCACTATCTCCGCCGCGGAAGCCACCACCCAGACATTGACCGTTAATTTAACTGTCAATCCTCCAGCCGCGCCGACCATCACCACCTCCAGCTTACCGTCCGGTACCGTCGGTATAGCCTATAGTCAAGCTCTCGCCGCTACTGGCGGCACAACTCCATATACCTGGTCGATTTCAGCTGGCACATTGCCGGCTGGTTTAACTTTAAGTTCCGCTGGCGTCATTTCCGGTTCGCCGACTACCGCCCAGACCGCTAGTTTTACT
>JACRKQ010000045.1 GCA_016219705.1 Candidatus Saganbacteria bacterium
ACTCAACAACAAGATACGGGTAATTCAGCGCAGAGCATACGGACTAAGGGACGAAGATTATTTACGATTAAAAATCTTAACTTGTATGCTGGAGGTCTTTTAAATTGAGCCATTTTTACCCACTCGATTACGCGAAGAGCCGGTTTTTAGAAGACATTACGCAATCTGTTGCTGATTTATGTAATTCCAATGATGAAACAATCTTTGTCAAAATGGAAAGCTCTCCTCATTTTGACATGATTCAAGATCAGTCAGATACGGCTTTGATTACTGGAGATATTTCTTTAACTAGACAGTTGCAACTTGGCAGGCCTTTTGTTTTCAGTAGTAACTACTGGTCTGATGATGTTGTGGATGCCATTGTTCATCAGAGGTTAAAAGGAGTTTCTCCTGCGATTAAAGATTTTTATGAAATGGCTATGCCCTTAGATAGGCTTGAATTTGATCATTTGCCAGTTCAAAAGCTTGCAAAAATGTTTTATGACACTAAGATTGTTGATTATTATTTAAAAGCTAAAGAAGTTCTTGTTGATCGCGATGTTGTGCCATTTATATTACGTTGTATCGAAAGAGTAAGATTGTCGGGCTCTTCAGACGAAACTGAGATTTAAATATGGTTCCGGCAGTTGTGTATAATCCGTGCTTTGTTCTCCAACGTAACATCGGGGGACAGGGGGGGGTGAGGGAACAGAAAATCTGTGTTAAAATATCCTAAGATGTCAATTTTAGAAATTACCGAAGTGAAGGAGCTTTATAACTTGATGTCGGAGCCCAGGGTAACGATTGCGCTGGATAATAATTATCAAATTGAAACCAGAGATGTTTTTCAAGCCAAATTGAATTCATTATTGTCTGAAAATTATGCCCCATTGCTTATAGCGGTTTTAGGTGAAATTGGAAACAATTCTTTTGATCACAATCTGGGCAGCTGGCGCGATCTTGTTGGAATTTATTTTAGAACAATTAAACAGAGGAACGACACACTTATTTTAATCGCTGATCGCGGGCAGGGGCTTAAAGCTACGTTAGGACGTATTTTACCGGAAATTTCATCTGATCTTGAGGCCATTAAGATTGCCTTTACCAAGGTGATTTCCGGCCGTTCACCGGAACAAAGAGGAAATGGTCTCAAATTTGTCACAAAAATCATCCAAAAAAATCATTGGGAATTATTTTTTCAGTCCGGCCATGCCAGTGCCGTTATTCAAGACACCGTTTTGTCATTTGAAAATTCGGCTAACTGTATTTTTGGCTGCTTGGCAATTATAAAAGTTAGCAAGATCGGAGGGAATTAATATGATTTTGCAAGCGCAGAAATTTGGCAAGATATTATCATCAAGGCCGGCGGGAAGAGAAGCTGGTTTAGTGGCGAAGTCATACCTTCTTCCTGCTGATTTAGCCGGAGAGTTTGTGATTGATTTTGAAGAGGTTGCTGTTTTATCCCCTTCCTGGCTGGATGAGTTTATTCAAGAGATTAACAATTATCGCCCCGGCTTGAAAATTAAATATATCAATACGGCTAACCCGTCGGTAAACGCAACTATCGAAATGTTGAAGGAAATAAAAGGTTGATATGCCTCGTGGCGAATTTCTCATATTAGAGAATTAATAATCCGTTCTACTTCAGCCGAGGACAATTTGCTGCCAGTCAATCGAGGAGAGCCACCTATAGTATCGCCACCATCCCAACGATTAGTGTCTGTCACTAAACCTGTAGGCTCGGCAGTATTGAGCGCTGAATAGAAATCGTGAAGATTAAATGGATACCAAGCAGATCGGCGCCCCAGAACAAAAACATTTGACCTGGATTATTCATACTCTTACGAAAAAATGATTTTTTGAGCTATTTTTTTAAGTTACCGGACCAAAGCAAGTTTTTAGGCGTTGATAGATAAAAAAAGATGAAGTTTTTGCGCGCAAAGCATATCGAGTAAACAACCATTAACTTTTTACCCTTGACAAAAAACACCTAGCCCCTAATTCTATGAATTTGGTTTGTAAAATCGCAGCTAAGCTAACGAATAATGAGGGGAATTTGCGATCGCTGTATAAATTTCCTGGAATAAATTCCTAAACGGCCAAGCCGAAGAAAAATGAATCCATATTCTTCTAACAGTTGTTTTGATCCAAGCGCCAACCTTCAAGACTTTTAGCCTAAACGTGTCGATTTTTGCTTCGGCTAATGCGGCATTATTTAAGTTGCCTCTTAAAAGCAGCGTAAAATTGTAAGCGCAAGTATGCAAAAGCAGCCGAAAATAATTGGCGTAAAAAGCCTGACAGCTTAACCGGTCAGCGTGGAAGCCGTTTTTTAATTCTTCAATGCGATTTTCACTTGTCGGCACGAAAAATCAGGGTGGCTGTCGGGAAGTTGTTTTTCAGCTTTTGTAATATGGGAGAAATATGATCGAGGACTTTATCGGCCGTATGAACATTGCCGGGGCGAAGATAGGCGCCCAAAAAGAGCGTGCTCTCAGGCTCGGTAATTAAAAGCGGATGGTACACAGTTTCTTCATAATAGCCGTTAAACATGCTCATTTGTTGATTGCCGTGAGTTGGATCGTTTGTCGAATCCGTGTCCAAAATTATTGTTTTTGGTTTTTTATCTTCCGCGGCAGCAGCTTTCATGTAATTTTGCAGCAGAAAATCATTTATCTTAGCTATTTCCTGAGGAGTAATCCTGTTCTCTAATCTGCTTATTGTTGGTTGCAAAGCCAATTCATCGACTCTTAATTGCCAGCGTTTGTTTTTCTTGTTTTTTACTGAAAGTTGGAATAATGGATCATGGCGTAGAATGTCGGCATCATCCGCGTCTTTATATAATGTTTATTCTCACCTGTAATTTTACAGGATTTTTCAGGGGTTATCCCTCTTTATTTCCGTTTGCTGCGCGTAGAATAATTTGGTAAAAATCAGACAAACTAAAACAACACTCTGTCGAAATTTCCCTCATGTATGAATAATCCGGGTTGACTTGCCCGCTCTGCGGCGGGCGGCTAAAATTCCAGCGGGCCATATTTTTCTCTGCGGGCGAATTGGAACGCTGGAAACTGGAAGATCACCAATTACTTGAGAAAAAACTAGACAGCAGCTAAAATGGTCCCGATGAGAGCAGCTGTTTATAAATGTTCCCATTGCAAATTCGAAGACACTATTGCTGTCAGGGATTTGAAGTTGCTTTATACTTTTATTGAAAATGACATTACAACCTATCCAAAACTGGAGTGCGATATTTGTCATCGGGTAGAAAATTATCCTTCTGAGCTCAAAGAAGTGCCGGACAATGAACTGCCTGAGCATCCCGACATAACAGCCATGCGTAAAGCCGGCAAACTAGATGAATTTATCGCTCAATACAAGCAACATCTCGGACTAAAGTAGTTTGGCCATCAAAATACTTCCCCTTATTTTTCTTGGGTAGGGTTTATCGATCAAATACCCTGGAAAATTTCAATGTTTTTTTCGACTGAGGATATTGTAGAGTTTGAGTATCAGGCAGATCCGGGATATGCAAATGTTTAGCTCCATGCCTGGCCAATGCGATAAATTCTTTTTCTCAGCGAAAAGATTGCTAGAAAGATATGTTAAAATAAACCAATGCATATCGGTTCTAGCGAAATATCCACAAATATATTTTTAGCTCCCTTAGCCGGCGTTGCCGATCTCTCTTTTCGTCTGATTGCCCGGGAAGCTGGAGCAAAATTTGCCTTCTTTGAAATGATTGACTGCAACTCGATGATCCATGCTGGTAAAGATAAGGACATTCTCCAGCTTCATTCTGAAGACCTTCCGATTGCCGCTCAATTACTGGGGGCTGACCCAGACGATATGTTAGCCGCGGCTAAAATTCTTTTACAAAAAGTTAGCCCAACTTTTCTGGATATAAATTCTGCCTGCCCGGTCAGAAAAGTGGTGGGCAAAGGGTCGGGAGCGCAATTAATGCGGGAGCCGGTAAGATTATGGGCAATTATTGAGAAGCTAGCCAGCAATCTCGATTTGCCTATAACAGTGAAACTGCGCGTGGGATTCAAACAAATTGATCTGGAAGATCTAGCGCGCATAGCCCAGGGTTGTGAGGAACGCGGCGCGGCCGCTCTTTTTGTCCACGGTCGAACCCGTGATCAGCTCTATCATGGCCAGGTCAATTATGAAGCGATAAAAACTGTTAAAGATAGTGTGAATATCCCTGTCTTTGGCTCGGGTGATATTTTTTCCGCGGAATTAGCTAAGAAAATGCTGGTGGAAACCGGTTGCGATGGGGCGCTTGTGGCGCGGGGAGCTTTGGGGAATCCGTGGATTTTTAAGGAGATCGAGCACTATTTAGCGACAGGCGAACGCCTGCCTGAACCAACATTAGAAGAGAAAAAAACAGTCTTGCTTCGGCATTTAAGCTACATCCAGCAGTATCGTCACTCACGACCGACCAGTAAAATGGGCTTAATGCGCAAACATGCGCTCTGTTATGTTAAAAAAATTCCGTATTCCGCCAAGTTTCGCCAGAATATAACGGGGCTAAAAGATCCTTCCTCTTTAATCAAGAAGATAATCGAGATTTTTGACGGAGTACAGGAAAAATGATAAAGTTTTGTTATGTTTAAAGTGCCGGCTGATTTTATAACGTACAATTTAATGAGGCTTTTACCGGAAACTTCTCTGGCTAAAAGTGTTAATTTTTTTATCGATGATACTTTGAAAATCGCTTTTTTCATCATTTTGATAATTTCAATTATTAGCTTTTTGCGAACATATATTTCACCGGAAAAAATCAGAGAATGGCTGGCTAAAGAGCGGTTTGGATTGAGTTATATTTTAGCCGCCGGATTTGGGGCGATTACCCCATTCTGTTCCTGTTCCGGGATCCCCATATTTATAGGATTTTTAAAAGCTGGCGTCCCTATGGGGGTGGCGTTTTCTTTCTTAGTAACTTCACCCTTAGTCAATGAAATTGTTTTCGTCCTGATGCTGGGCACTTTTGGCCCCAAGATGGCCGTCGTTTATGCCGGCTTTGGCATTTTACTCGGGGTAATTTGCGGCGCGATTCTTCAGCGGACCGGTTTACAACAAGACTTGATTGAATTAAATGATGCGGCGGAGATGATGGAGATGCCGCAAAATTTACAAGCTAAGCTTATCTTCGCTTATGATGAGACAAAATGGATGCTCAAACAGATTTTTCCTTTTATGGTCCTTGGCGTGCTGATCGGCTCGGTGATCCACGGTTATCTCCCGAACGACTGGGTCGCTCATTACGTCAATTCCAAAGCCTGGTGGGCAGTCCCAATCGCGGTTCTTATCGGTGTGCCGCTTTATGTCGGTTGTTCTACCCTGGTGCCGATTATTTTTGCTTTTACGTTAAATGGGGTGGCAATCGGCACCGCGTTGGCTTTCATGATGGCGGCGGCGGGGTTATCATTGCCGGAGGCGATCATCTTAAAATCAGTCATGAAGTGGCGTTTGCTTCTGGTCTTTTTTGGAATCGTCACCCTAGGGATAATCGCGGTTGGCTATCTGTTTAATTGGCTGTTTTAGATGAATAGCTGAACATCGCCTAAGAGTTTCAACTTCGAGAGTTGCTCGACAGCGTCAGTATTTTATTAGCTTCTCAAAACTCTCAATTTTTAACGCTGCCCCGCCGACTAAGCCGCCGTCGATATCGGGTTTAGCCATCAACTCTTTGACGTTTTCCGGTTTAACCGAGCCGCCGTAGAGGATCCGGGTTTTTGGCGCGACTTCTGCTGGCAAAAGTCCTCTGATAAAAGCGTGAACTTCCTGCGCCTGTTCTGGGGTAGCGGTTTTTCCGGTGCCAATCGCCCAGACCGGCTCGTAAGCAATCACGATATTATCCCAATGCTTGACGTCGATGCCATGGAAAGCCCCTTTAACCTGCGTTTCAATAACTTTAAAAGTTTCGTTCTTGTCGCGCTGCTCCAGCGTTTCTCCAATACAGACGATCGGGCTTAAATTATGCTTTAAGGCCGCCAGGAGTTTTTTATGGACAGTGACGTCGGTTTCGCCAAAATACTGACGGCGTTCTGAATGGCCGATAATGACATAGCTGCAACCGACGCATTTCAACATGGCCGCCGAAACTTCCCCGGTAAACGCCCCTTCTTCTTCCCAATGGAGATTTTGGGCGCCCAACGCCATCTTGCTGTCCTTGATCTCGTCCCAAACTTTGGGCAGGGCGGGGAAGGAGGGACAAATTAGAATTGTTATATTGCTGACATCATTAATAAGCGGTTTTAATTTAGCGCAAAAATCGACTGCTTCAATTTCCGTTTTGAACATTTTCCAGTTGCCGGCCATAATCGGTTTTCTCATATCTCTTATAACTCCGGTCTAGCTGCTAGAATGTAGCGAGTGGAACGGCCCGCGCCCTGGCTAAGCGCTAAGCCTTTATCGGCTAGAAGCGTTAATTCAATATGAGCGGTTTTATGAGAGACGCTAAAAGCATCGCGATATTCACGATTAGTAATATCTGTGTGCTCGGCCATCATTTGCATGGCGCGCAGTTGACGTTTATTTAAACCCTTGCCCGACCAGGGGTTGGTTAAAGCTTTTACCTCTGATTCTTCTGCTGGACGAGAGACGATGCCATCACGGATGTAGCAGATGTCATCAGAGCGATACGGTTTATCATCACCTTCCGCTACGGTAATAATGATGATCTTTTTGTTCCCTTTTTCAAAGACATCAACTTGCGGTGAAATGGCCGGGGAACAATGGGATTTTCCGACCCGGGCCAGCCAATCACTGAAATCATCACCAACATCAGCGCCGACCAGGTGTTTGTTTTTGTCGTCAAGACCGTAAACAATCTTGCCGCCGTCAGCGTTGGAGAAGGCCACTAATTCGCGGGCAATATCGTCTTCAGCGGGGACAGATTTTTCAAATTCCACCGCCTGGCCTTCGCCTTGTTCCAGCAGGGCTAAAATATCATCCCAATTCATGATGGATATATGATATCATATGGTACAATTACTTAGCAATGTTAAATTCTTTACTAGACTTGATTTTCCCGCCCCGTTGTGAAGTTTGCCGCACTGGTCATTCGTCAGCCTTGTGTCCGGATTGTTTTAAACAGATCCAATTTATGAAACCGAACCTTGGCGTCAATAGCGCGGCAACTTATAATGGCGCGCTGCGGCAGGCCATTCAGAGATTCAAGTTCCAAAAACGAAAACGATTAGCCGAGCCGCTGGGAATTTTTCTGGTCCAATATTTAAGCCAGCTGGCGCATTTTAATATGCCGGCCCAGGATGCGATAGTCCCTGTTCCGCTGCATAGTAATCGGCTGCGGCAGAGGGGATTTAACCAGACCGAGATGCTGGCTAATATTGTTGGCCGGTATTTCGGAAAACCAGTTCTCCCTGCATTGGCGCGTTTGCGCGATACCAACGCGCAGTTTGATTTACCCAGGACCGAGCGTTTTGCCAATGTCGCCGGCGCGTTTAAAGTCGTTCTGCCTGACGAGGTTAAAGACCGGCGGGTTATCTTAATCGATGATATTTATACGACTGGCGCCACTGTCGGTGAATGCGCCCGGGAATTGAAGACTGCGGGCGCAAGGAGGATTGAACTTGTTACCCTCTCCCGCGCGGTTATGGCAATTCTTGTTTTTTTCTGTCTGACGATGACAGCGACGGCATCTTACCGCTTAGACGCGGAGACTTTGCCTTATTTGGGCGGGGACGCGGCTCGATCCAGCAATTATCGTTTGGCTAAAGGGAGTACGATAAATGAATTTTCCCGCGCCAAGGTTGTTTCTTCGTCTTATTCCGAAATATCCGGCGCTTATGCGGCGCTTCTCTCCGATCTAGTCGAACTTTTAGCTTTGCGCTTTTCCGGCTCCACCATCTCGTCGGTTGCCGGCAGAACGACGCCTTTTACTAACAACCAGACAGTGAGAATTATGTTGGATGTCGCTGGTACTCCCTATCAATTGTTAATCTCCGAGTATCCGGACTTTAGCAGTGCGGCGTGGCAGCCTTTTGCCGCCGCGACCAGTTATACTTTTTCCACGCCAGTCGAAGGGATAAAAACTATTTATGCGCGGGTTCGCACTCTTGCCTATGAAGAGAGCGAGACCTTAAATGCCGACATCACGTTAGATCGGACAGCGCCAACGCTGACAGCTTCACTCGAAGGGCGCCGGGCCCGCTCCGGTAATGTTATAGCCGCCCAGCCGCAAGTCAGCGCAATTCTTAATGATCTGTATCTCGATGTCGCGGCTCTCACGATTGCCATCGATGGGACAACGGTTGCGGATGGTTTGGCCAGCGGCGGGAAATATGATGATTGGGATGAAACAAATCGACTTTTGACATATCAGCCCAAAAGCCCCTTAACTAACGGGCCGCATTCGTTAGCTTTAACGGCTTATGATTATGCCCGCAACCAGACTAATGAAGTTTTTGTTAATCTCCAAGTTAAAGGAGGAGAGCCGCAGATTGTCGGCCAGGTTTTAAATTACCCCAACCCTTTTAATCCTAATAATGAGCCAACCACTATTGCTTACACGCTTTCTAAAGATGCCAATGCGATAATTAATATTTTTAGCATTACGGGACAACTAATTTGGCAGAATCATTTTTTAGCGGGGGCTGAAGGAGGGCGAGTCGGGTATAATAAGGTTATTTGGAACGGTAATAGCCTTATTGGCGGCAAAGCGGCTAATGGTATTTATCAGTACCGAATTTTGGCCGAGATCGATGGGAACAAAACGATTATTGGTAAAGGTAAAATAGCGGTTAACCGTTAACGGGAGGCAAAAATGAAAAAGTTTTTAGTTGTCAGTTGTTGGTTATTAGTTGGCTGGCTGTCTATTATGTGTTTCGCCGATGTTCCAAAGTTATTAAGTTATCAGGGAAAACTGTGGGAGGCGAGTGGCGCGGCCGTAACCGGGACGCGGAATTTTATTTTTAAAATTTATAGCGCTGAAACTGGCGGGTCGGCGCTCTGGACCGAAACGCAAAATTTGAGTTTGGAAGGTGGAGTTTTTACCGCCCAATTGGGAAGTGTAACTGCGTTTCCAGTGGGCTTAACGTTTACCGTCCCATATTGGATCGGGGTGACGATTGTGCCTGATATGACGGAAATGATACCGCGTAAAGCCATCTCGGCGGCACCTTATGCTTTAAATGCTGAAAGATTAGGCGGGGTTAGCGCGACTGATTTTGCTTTGCGCAGTGCCGTTAATGCTTCGCTTGAAAGTTTGAGTGCGAGAATTGGGACAATTCCATCCGGGACAACGCCGTCAACAAGTGATGGTAATTTTAACAATATTTATTTACCGACGACAACCGCAGTTAGCGGAGCGATTTATTTGGGCGGCATAAGATATTTACATGGTTATAGTGATAATTCTTTTTTGGGATTGAACGCCGGGAATTTCACCATGACTGGGATTAATAATGTAGCTATGGGAAAGGGAAACTTAGCTTTCAATACAACAGGTTTTTCTAATGTAGCAATGGGAGCATATGCTCTTAACCAGAATATAACCGGAAATGAAAATGTGGCCGTGGGAGGAGCGTCTCTTTTTTCCAATCAAGGAGGAGAGGATAATGTCGCCGTGGGGATTCGTTCTATGTACGGTAATAGAACAGGACATTGGAATGTGGCCATGGGAATACTTTCTCTCTACAATAACAGCGAAGGACAAGGGAATGTGGCATTAGGAACAAGCGCTCTTTATGATAATATTACTGGCAGTCAAAATGTTGCCATCGGTTCGAATGCTGGATTAAACTCAACAGGATCATACAATGTTTTTATTGGACAGGCCGCTCAATCACGCTATCGATTAATAGATAATGTTGTAGCTATCGGGGCAAGAACACGTGCTGCCGGAAATTCAACGGCCATAGGCTATTCGGCCAAGGCCATCGGAGATAATTCCGTTGCTCTGGGCGCTAATGTGGAGGCCACACAACCCAATACAATCATTTTGGGAACCGGGCAAGCAGTTGGTATTGGTACCAATACCCCAAGTGCGAGTTTGGAGGTTAACGGCGGCATTAAATTTGGTGGTGATGATACAGCTTCTCCTACAGTCAATAAAGCTGGAACGATAAGGTATAGAGTAATTGGGAACGCTTCCTTCGTGGATATTTGCATGCAAACGGGAGCAACCAGCTATGAATGGGTTAATATCGCCACTCGCAGCTGGTGAACACCGTAAATGTTATCTTTTTTTTGGCCTGACTGAAGGAGAGGCTTTCACTGTTTCATCAATATCAATCCCGAATACCGCTGACATATCCGCTGTCTCTATAATGCGCTGGCTTTTCTTCTCCGGTTTTTGCAACAGTTTTTTCGATTTTTTGGTTACGGCCCGGGCAATAAGTTCAGCAATTTTAATGTTCCGTAAAACAAAGAAAAGAGACGGATCACGATCAAGGCGCGCACCAACGCCATATAACGTCGCGGCAATATGCTTGCACATATGAGCCCAATCCGGACAAGAACAATTAAAAGCAATCTGTTTTGGAGCAGGGAATAACCCTTGATCTTTCGCGGTGAAAAGTCCCGCCAGGGATTTTGAAAATTTGCCTTCCAAGAGTTCCGCCAGGGAACTTAGTTTACCAGAGCAAACATTGGTAATATTTTGCCAGACACTTTTGGGAAGCTCTTTTATTGTAATCGTTATCGAATATGGTTTAGAGCGGCTACCTTGCACCAAGGCCGTAATCGTGCCCTTTTCAATTTGCAAATGAAGCACCGCTCCCTGACGCACATAACTGCGCCCGCGTCCGATGCGGTTAGTGTAATCCGCGTAACTCTCCAGATTTTTTGTCCAGGCAATGCCCCACCAGGTTTTTGAAATTTTGTGACCGTCAATAATGACGGGACTGATATTAGGATTTTGCTTTTGCAGTTTGGTCAAGCCGCGCCGGGCTTTAGCGGATTTCTCCGCGGCCGAAACATAACGTGGCCAACGATAATAATAACTCATCTTAGCTCCTTGATAAAACTACACGCTTAAAGCAAACAAGTCCAACAGTTCTTTATTGTTCATTTCCGTTAGCCACTTTTTCTGCGAATCAGGCAGAATATCGCGAGCCAATTTTATTTTATCTTCCAGCATAAGATCAATTTTTTCTTCAATGGTTCCTTTGGTAATGAACTTGTGTATTATAACATTCTTTTGCTGTCCAATGCGAAAGGCCCTGTCAGTTGCTTGATTTTCAACGGCGGGATTCCACCAGCGATCAAAATGAATTACATGATTAGCCGAGGTAAGATTAAGCCCGACTCCTCCGGCTTTAAGTGAAAGGACAAGAAAAGGCACATACTTGTGTCCCTGAAACATCTCCACAATTTCTTGGCGTTTTTTTACCGCCACTCCTCCGTGCAGTATCAGCCCTTTAGATCCAAAAACATTTTCCAAATAGTCAGCCAAGGCGGAGGTTATCTCTTTAAACTGTGTAAAGACCAGCACACGTTCGCGTTTTTCCAGGATTGTTTCACATATTTCTTTTAGGCGTTCAAATTTACCGCTTTCGGAATCCAGATACAACTTTTGTCCGAGGTATTGGTCGGGATGATTGCAAATTTGTTTAAATTTTAGTATCGCACCCAACACTAGTCCTTTACGTTGAATGCCCTCCGTCATTTCCAGTGAACATTTAAGCTCCTCTACCAGTCGGGCATAAAGCGCCGCCTGTTTTTTTGAAAGAGAGGCGTAAGTTTTCATCTCTATTTTTTGAGGTAAATCCGCAATAATAGATCGGTCGGTTTTAAGCCGGCGCAAAATAAACGGGCTGACAATTTTTTTTAATTTTGCAAACCCCGCTGGGTGAACCTGAAGGCCTTTAGTAAAATCGGTAAATTCCTTCGTCGTTCCAAGTAAACCCGGATTAAGAAAATCAAAAAGCGACCACAGATCGGCTAGCCGGTTTTCTATGGGGGTGCCGGTCATGACAATCCGCTGTTTCGCCTGGAGATGCTTGACCGCCCTGGTCTGTTTGGTATGAGGATTTTTTATCGCCTGCGCTTCGTCTAGGATAAGACAATCCCAGACTGTGTCGGCCAGCCATTCATATTTTGTAAGCAGGCTGTAAGTAGTAATAAAAACCTTATTACTGTTGAGCAGAACGGCGGAAGCTTTATCCAGATTGAGGTTTTCCGATGGGTGAATTACAAAATAGGCTAGCTGGGGCGAAAATCGTTTCAGTTCATTTATCCAGTTGCCAATAAGGGATGCCGGAATTACTATTAATGTTTTCACGGCCAGATTTGTGCTTCTTAGATAATTTAGCAAAGCAATAACTTGCACTGTTTTACCAAGTCCCATATCATCGGCCAGGCAGGAGCCAAGTCCGAGCGTGCGCATATAATTAAGCCAGTTAAGGCCATGGTTTTGATACGCGCGCAGTTCGGCCCTAAAATTGTTACCGCAATCAATTTGGGGAAGGGTATCAGGCCTGGCCAAATTGGACAGCACAGTTTGCAGCCAAACGCCGTTTTTTATTTCCAATCTATGCGAATCAGAGGCGACTGGCAAAGTTTTTTCTGCATTTAATTGCAAGCGCATGGCAGAAAACAAATCAATTTCACCATTTTGGCAGAGCGACTGCGCCTGTTCGTAGGCAGCCAGCGTTTCTTGCAGCTTGTGATGGTCAATTTCCACCCATTTATTTTTTATAAGTGCTAAACCTTCAGATTCCGCCAGCAGGCGCTGGGCTTCGGCCAAAGTCAGTTTCTCTCCACCCAGCGAAAGTTCAACTTGAAAATCGACCAGAGCGTTAAAAGTCAGACTGGCAGGATTTTTTTCGCCGACTTTCACCGTAACTTTAAGTGAATCAGATTTAGCTTTCCACCAATTAGGTATACGACAAAGTATCCCCGCCTCTTCGTATAAAGGAATTTCACTTAATATGGTATGAGCTTCAGCCGCCGATAGCTTAAGGGGATAAAAGATCTCTTTTGATTCCAGCAGCGCCGCCACAAAGGCGCTTTTTTCCGATGCCTTGTTGACCGTTATTAGCAGCTCCATAAGCTTTTTGCTGTCTTCGCCGTATTCAATTAAGGCCTGTTTCAGTGGCAGATGCTTTGCTTTGCCGGCTTGTGAAATATGCGTTGAATAAGTCGCTAAAAAGGCGAAAGGAGCATCATGGGCTTTATTTTCAACTAGATGAAAATAGACCCTGCCAGCCAAATGAATTTCCGTGTTTTTAGCAAAATATTCGGCCACGGTTCCGGCAAAAGCCGCAATCTCTTTTGAGAAAACAGCCAGAAGGTTTTTCCAGACGATTTTCAGCCAATGAGGAGAAAGATGTTCGCTGCCAAGCATGAACGGTGCCGCATTAAGAATATTAGTGGCCAATTCTTCATTATAGAGGACGGTAATTTTATTTCTTAGCTCTTCCAGTCCGGGAGTATGAGTAAGCTCACGGATAAATAAAGCGGCAATATCCCGCAGAAAGCGCAAGGGCGGAGAAAAAGCATTGTCGGTTGTTTGAAAACCCAGGAAGAACAAGGCTTTTTCGGGAGAGGTTTCATAATGTTTGAATATATCGCGGCAAATTTGAGGCGCTGCGGTTTCCGCATCTGCCCAATCAAGTGCATACGATCCGTTTGGTTCAATAATTGCAATAAGATCTTTTTTCATGATTTCCTTGTTCAAATCTTAAGAACGAAATTATTATCCTACAAAAATTATTATTCCGCAAATGATTGGAGAGACAATCGCCGCAAGTTTAAGGCGCTGTAAGACGATATATATGTTGTATGACAATAAATCCTATAACCGCCATGGTCACAACTCGAAGCGGACAACAATCATTTTTTGTGACCGTTCCAGACTCCGATAGTAGCAATAGTATTAATACTAATGAAGAACAAAGTGAGGCAGTCCGTCAAATAAATTTTTTTGACCGCCGAAGACAAATTCCTATCACGGTCGCTGATGTTGACTGGAATTCGGCAGTTATAGTTCCTGCAAGAGAGGGGGCTCCAGCGCCTCATCTTGTCAGCCCAACCCTGACACGACCACTTTATAACGCAATTCGTGGCGATGTTACTTACCAATCTAATAGCGCGGGAACACTTTTTGGGGCGCGGGTAGGGTGTTACGTCCCGAATTAATCTACCCCTAAAGTCCCAGATTAAAATACCCCACCTTCGGCCTGTTTGCCCTCCTTCGGCCTACGGCTCGTAGAGCTGGCAAGCCCGCCACAGGCGGACAAGTCTGAAAACTTTAAAGGTTATCCCACTC
>JACRKQ010000043.1 GCA_016219705.1 Candidatus Saganbacteria bacterium
GGAAATCGATATTCATCCAGCAAACTTCGTTTTTTTGCCATGAAGCAATCATGCCACGTTTTTTTATCGTTTTAAACCCTATTTTTTCCCGTTTTAACAATGGTTTCCTCTCATTCAACAGCCATTTTTACCCACTCGATTACGCGAAGAGCCCATTTTGTTTTTCGTTCATGTTATCACCCCTCTCTCCCTCTGGGAGAGGGGGGACGCTTAATAGTCTGCGGGTGAGGGCCTCACAAAATCTTCTCATAATTAATTCATCTCTTTCCTGTCCAACGTCCGATACTGTATCGCTTCGGCAATGTGACCCGCCTGGATAATTTTCGAATCCGCCAGATCAGCGATCGTCCGGGAAACTTTTAAGATCCGATCGTACGCGCGGCCGGAGAGCTGAAGATGCATAATGGCGGCTTTCAACAACTCTTCCGCTTCTTTATCCAAACGACAAAATTCCCGCATCTGCCGCGGAGTCATCCGGGCATTACAGTAAGTTGCGGCGCCGGTAAATCGTTCCAGCTGCAGCGCCCGCGCTTTTATAATTCTCTGGCGAATAAGTTTTGAGGACTCCCCCTCCGGCTGCGCCACTAATTCCTCTTGTTTGAGGCGGGGAACTTCAATATGCAGATCAATGCGATCTAAAAGCGGCCCGGAGAGCCGGCTCCAATAATTTTTGACTTTTTGAACGGAGCACGTGCAATGTTTCAGCGGATCGAGATAATGACCACAGGGACAAGGATTCATCGCCGCCGCCAGCATGAATTGCGCCGGATAGGTTAAAGTCGAGTGCGCCCGCGAAATTGTCACCTTGCCGTCTTCCAGCGGCTGGCGTAAAACTTCAAGAACATCCCGTTCAAATTCCGGGAATTCGTCGAGAAATAAAACGCCGTGATGCGCCAGGCTGACTTCTCCCGGCCGCGGAATGCGCCCGCCGCCAACAATGCCGATGTCAGAAGTCGTGTGGTGCGGCGAACGGAAAGGTCGGTTAGTGATCAGACAGCCTTTGCTGTCCAGCAGACCGCAGACAGAATAGAGTTTGGTGACTTCCAGCGCTTCAGGCAAAGATAACGGCGGCATGATCGTCGGCAGACGTCTTGCCAACATAGTTTTTCCCGAGCCAGGAGAACCGATTAAAATAACATTATGGCCCCCGGCAGCCGCAACTTCTAGCGCTCGTTTAACATGCTGTTGACCTTTGACGTCGGCAAAATCCAGATCATATTCCGATTCAGTCTGGAACATCGCGGTTAGATCAACTTTATGCGGTTTAATTTCAATTTGTCCGGCCAGGAAATCCGCCGCCTGGCGCAGGGAATCAACCGGAATAATCTCGAGATGCTGCGCTAAAGCGGCTTCATCCGCATTGGCCGCAGGAACAAGCACCTGACGCGGATTTTTCAGTGAAAAGCAGATGGCTAAAACACCGTTTACCGGTTTCACGCTCCCATCTAAAGAAAGTTCTCCGACAATAATTGGTTGATTAACATTTTTTCCGGGAATTTGGTCAGAAACAAGCAGCATGCCTAAAGCTATCGGCAAATCATATAATGGCCCCTCTTTCCGCGTATCTGCCGGCGCTAAATTAATGGTGAAATAACCGGAGGGAGAAGAAAAACCGGAATTTTCCAGAGCGGCGCGAACTCGATCGCGGGATTCTTTTACTGCCGCGTCAGGCAGACCGACAATTGACTGCCCGGGCAACCCCCGCCTGACATCAACTTCAACCTCCACTTGATAAGCTTCAAGACCCAACACCGCGGCGCTGGCAATTTTAACGAGCATTTTTGTCCTCTAATTTAATTGATCATGAAGGCGTGTTTATACAATTCGATTTGGCGCGAACCATCGGCCAGCCGGTAAATAGCCACGACATCAAAGCGGCAGTCGACGTCCTTAATATTATTCTTGTAGAGATAAGTGCGGGCGGCGTGGATAATCCCGGCCCGCTTGGCGCGGTTAACCGCCATTAGAGGGGAACCGAAACAACGGAAGGAATAATTTTTGACTTCGACAAAAACGAGGTAATTTGCTTCCCAGGCGATAATATCAATTTCGCCCTGCTGTGAACTGAAATTTAAACCGATGATCCGATAGCCTTGTTCGGCCAGATATTTTTGAGCGATCGCTTCACCGTCCAGCCCCTGCCAGAAACTCTCTCTTCCCATAGCGGAAAACTAGATAGCAATTTTATTGCCAGCCAAAGAAAACCCCCTATCCTCTACACACACCAACCTAGAAAATAGGGGGCGAGGGAACTAATTAATCAGATCAAACAATCCTTGTCCCATCGAAAACTTGGCAACATTACGGGCCTTGATCGTAATCGCTTTACCGGTTTGCGGATTGCGTCCCGGACGCGCTTTGCGTTTAATGCGCTTCCAGGTGCCAAATCCAACCAGGCGGACCTCCTGCCCTTTTTTCAGGGAACTGCCGATTGACTCAAAAGTTGAATCTATCACCGACATGATTTGCGTTTTAGGCAAATTTGTCTCTTTGGCTACATGATCGCAGAGTTCTTGCTTATTCATTTTTCACCCCCTTTCGTAAATGCAATTCCATAACATCCCTCTTCTCCCGCCGCAAGGCCTGGCCGGAGAGCGGATAAAATTTAATGATTATAAAAGCAATACCTAAGGCCGTAAAAGGCAACCCAGCCAACAGCCAGCGCAGACCGATAAAAAAAGTTTGCGGTTGACTGAAAACATACGGATTATACCCGCAAACAGAAAAAATAATCCCGATGCTTAGAGCTTCAAGCCCAATGGCAAAGCGAGTAATAAAAGCGTTGGCGCCCAGATACATCCCTTCCCGGCGCGTCCCAGTCTTGAGCTCATCTTCATCAATCACATCGGCCAGCAGTAAATCGGAAATCAGGATGAGGCCCGATAGGCCAAAACCAATAATGAAGGCTAAAATCAACGTTAAGTTGAAACTCTGCGCGTAAAATAATGGGAGGAGGGTAAAAGCTAAAAGACAAATGGCCGCGCTATACGCCCGCTTGGCGCCGGCATGGATAGTAATTTTCTCCCAGACATAAAGAAAAAGCAAAGCGGCCAAAAAAGCCGCGGCCAAAAGGCCGGCTGTCCCCTGTGTCCCTTCATGTAAAACATATTTCGCAAAGAAAGGGATTGCTGCCATAATTAATGTGAAGGCGAACTGGACAAAAAAATTAGCCGCCGCAAAGGTCAGGAAAGAGCGATTCCTAAAAGTCGCTTTGACTGAAGCCAGAAAAGGCAATTGTTTTTCCCGGCTGAATGCCAGATGTTCGCGGCTTCCCCACAGCGCAACTAATAACATAAAAGTAATAACACTGCCAAAGATAACGCCCAGCCACCCCCAACCTAATCTTCCGTAAACAAGGGGCGGCAGGGCAATCCCAAAAATCAGCCCCATCATGTTAAAGCCCTGGCGGAAAGCATTGACCTGGGAGCGTTCCTTGAGGCTGGCGAACATTTCCGGAAAAAGCGCCGACCAATTTAACACCGTGATCGTATAAAAAACATCAAACAAACAAATGAAAAAAACAAAATACAGAAAAAGCGGAAAAACCTGGTCCAGAGCCGTAAAAGGCGGCGCCCAGAGCAAAAAGTAAATCACACCTAAAGGGAGCGCGCCAAAAGCTATATAAGGTAAGCGCCGTCCCCAGCGTGTCCTGGTATGGTCGGATAAATAACCGATTAAAGGATCGCTTAGCGTGCTCCAAAGCGCATATATCAACATCCCCAGCGCCGCCAGGTAAGGAGGGAGTTTTACAACATCCACATAGAAAAAGATAATATAAGCGGCAAAGGCCTGATAAGCAAGCGCGGTGGCCAGGGCGCCAAAACTATAGGCCAGTTTAGACATTAATTGCTTCTGTCGGGCATTGGTCGGAAATCTCTTCCAGGTTACAGGTTTCGCTCTCTTGTTTTAAGACCGTGGCCCGGCCTTCGGCTCCCCAACCGAAAACTTCCGGGCAAAGCTCCATGCAAAGTCCGCAACCGGAACAGAGCGCTTGATCAACAGATACCATAATAGTGCCTCCTAAAGCCCTAATAACTTTTTGACTTTGTTTTTATCGAAACCAATAACCAGTTGGCCGTCAATATCAATCACCGGCACGCCCATTTGTCCAGAACGGGAAATCATCTCCTGGGACGCCGCCTGGTTAGCAGCGACGTCAATCTCTTCAAAAGCGATATTATTTTCCGCCAAAAAAGTTTTGGCCATTTTACAATAGGGGCAGCTCGGCGTGGAAAAGATTTTTACTTTAGCCATGTGTTACCTCCTGGTTTAATTTTTTTCCAACCCTCAAATAGTATACCCAATAATTTAAATGAAAGATACTATAAAATCTGCTATAATGGATTTATGAATCCGCTAAATCAAACAAACAACCATGGTTTTTACGGCCTGGGCATCGCGCCGAAAATCATTGAATTGCTGGAGGAGATGAATTTTTTGACCCCCACTCCCATCCAGCAGAAAGCCATTCCTGTCGCTATCGAAGGGAAAGATATTATCGGCGTGGCGCAGACCGGGACGGGAAAAACCCTGGCCTTCGGCATCCCGATGATCCAGCGCCTGGCCCAGAGCCCTTATCGCGGACTGGTCCTGGTTCCAACACGGGAATTAGCCTTGCAGGTTGACGAAACAATCCAAAAAGTCGGTAGAGCCTTTGGACTGCGGACTGCCGTCCTGATCGGCGGCGCATCGATGAATATCCAAATCCAACATCTGCGCCGCAATCCGCGCATAATCATCGCCACCCCCGGCCGCCTTATCGACCACTTAAGCCAGGGGGTCTTGCGGCTGGAAGATATTAGTATCTTGGTTTTGGACGAAGCCGACCGGATGCTCGACATGGGGTTTGCCCCGCAAATTGAAAAGATTATGCGCTACCTGCCGCGCGACCGGCAAACGATGCTTTTTTCCGCCACTATTCCGGAGAAGATCGTGAAGATCGCCGCCACGCACATGAAATTGCCCGTTAGCGTGGAGATTGCCCGTTCCGGAACCACTGCCGAAAAAGTTGTCCAGGAACTTTTCATTATCAGGAAAGAAGATAAATCCCGCTTACTTAATAAATTACTGGAACAGTATCGCGGCACCGTCTTGATTTTTTCCCGCACCAAACGAGGAGCCTCCAGGATCAATCAGGGTTTAAGGATGGCCGGTTATAAAGCCGCGGAAATCCACGCCGATCGCTCGCTTGCCCAGCGCCGCCAGGCTTTGGAGGGTTTTAAAAATGGGCAATATCGGATCCTGGTCGCGACTGATATCGCGGCGCGCGGCATTGACGTCAAAGAGATTGAGCTGGTAATCAATTATGATCTCCCTGATGACGCGGAAAATTATGTCCATCGCATCGGCCGCACCGGCCGCGCCGGACATACCGGCTATGCTATCTCTCTGGCCACCCCAGACCAGCGCGGCGAAGTCCGCGATATTGAAAGATTAATCCGCACCACCCTGCCGATTGGCCAGCACCCGGAATTTCCTTCTGCTAATTTTGAAAATGCGCCCTACTCTCCAGCGCCGCCGCGCCGGAGAGGTTTCCATCAAGGCCAGCAGCGGCCAAGGGGATTTGGTCCCAGGAAGTGACGCTAGACTCACTCGTAACGCAACGCCTCAATCGGCATTAGTTTAGCCGCCCGCAGCGCCGGCCAGATGCCAAAAATTATTCCGATCAAAACTGAAAAAGTAAACGCCAGAACAATCGCGTGGACTGAAATAATCGTGTACCACCCCATAAAGACGGAAATAATGGTTGAGATCAAAAAACCCAGTAATATTCCCAGGATCCCTCCGAGAACGCAAATTAAAACTGATTCGATTAAAAACTGCAGTAAGATATCGCGATTATTCGCCCCCAAAGCCTTTCTTAAACCAATCTCGCGGGTCCGCTCCATGACCAGGACCAACATAATGTTCATAATACCAATGCCGCCGACGAGAAGACTGACCGCCGCGATCGAACCCAGGAGACAAGCAAATGTGTTGACCACATCGGAGGTTGCTTTTTGCAGGTCGACCATATTACGGACATCAACATTTTCACTTTGTTGGTCATTGAACCGATGAAGCCGGGCAATGACGGGAATAATTTGCCGCTGGACAGAATCGACCGAACCGCTGTCAGCCGCCTGGACATCAAAATTACTGATATAATCGCGGCCAAGCAGGCGAGACATTGCCGTCGTGACTGGAATAAAAACCTGGTCATCAAGGTTGCGAAATCCGGAGATCCCTTTTTCCGGCATCACACCAACAATTAAAAAATTTATCCGATTGATCTTCACCATCTGCCCCACCGGACTAACTCCGGTAAATAATTGATCCGCTACCGTCTTCCCCAAGACGGCTACTTTGGACCGGGCAGTGGTCTCCGCCTCCGTGAAAAAGCGGCCGCTGTCGGGTAGAGAATTACGGATGAATTGATAATCTTTACTGGTCCCGGAAATTGCGGTGTGCCAATTATGGTCTTTATAAACTACTTGCGCCCGGCCATTAACGTAGGGGACGACATATTTGACCCCGTCGATCTTTTGTAGCCCTTTCTGGTCATCAAAAGTAAAACGGGTAACAGAATCACTCCCCAATGAGATACCGCGAGCGCGAAAATTCGTCGTTACCATTAGAATATTCGTTCCCATGCTCGAGAGGCTGTCCTGCACCTGCTTTTGCGCTCCCGTCCCAATCGCCAGCATGGCGATCACCGCCGTCACCCCGATTAAAACGCCTAAAATGGAGAGAAAAGACCGCAGACGATTATAAGAGAGGGCAATCCAGGCTTCACGCACATGATCAAAAATCCGCCCCAAAGATAAAAAACTTTTCCGTTCTCTTCGAGTCATGCTTACGGCCTTCTTCTATTTCCGCCGAGGAAATTAAAAGGCTGCCGCGGCCCGCCGGTCGACAGCAGATCTTGCGCCAGTTTTGCTGTGGGAATAACAACTCCATCCCCTTCATTTAAACCGGAAACGATCTCCAGCCGATCATTCTCTTCCAGTCCTATTTTTACCTGAAGCGGGACGAGTTTCCCCTCTTTTTTAACAAAACAATAAGCGCGCGGCCCCATTTTTTTAACGACGGCAGAGGGGAGCCACAGGGCGTCTTTTTTTTCTTCCATGGTGAAATTTATCGTCGCGCTCATCCCGGAACGGAAGAACGAAGGGACTTTTTTCGGCAGGACATTCACGTTATAAACATTTACATTGTTTATAGTCACCGATTCATAAGCGATCTGTTCTACCGCCCCAGGGATGGTTTTGTTTGGAAAAGCATCTAATTGGATGGCCGCCGCCTGATTTAATTTTATTCGGCTGATATCAGTCTCATCAATTTGCGCCTGGACGATCAAGTGATCGGCCATGACCATGACCGCATCATTTAAATTCACAAATTGACCCGGCTCGATGTTGCGCTTGATGATA
>JACRKQ010000044.1 GCA_016219705.1 Candidatus Saganbacteria bacterium
AGCAAAAATACATGGTTCAGTGATAATAGCAAATTTACCCCAATATATCGGGGTAGAAATTATAAAAAGAAAGAGGTGAAAACTGAGTATATGAGACAGAGTTGATATTGCATATATCATACTCTTCTTTATATACCAGCTAAAAATGATAATCTGACAATAAGTTTTATCCCCGTTTGGGAAAGATTTTTATATTAACCTGCCTCCCCTGGTAGCAAAATTGCTTATATTTGACAGAATTCAAACTAAAGTGCTACCATGACAAAAGTTTGATTGGAGAGAAAATTGGCTAAAAAGCAAAAAAACCTGGTTATAGTCGAATCACCCGCCAAAGCCCGCACCCTGGAAAAATTTCTCGGGCCGGATTTTGTCGTCACTGCCTCCGGCGGTCACATCCGTGATCTGCCGCCGAAATCTTTGGGCGTTAAGATCGAAGATAATTTTGCCCCCAATTATAAAATTATAAAAGGCAAAGAAAAGACTGTCGATGATCTGAAAAAAGCCGCTGCTAAAGCCGCCGTTGTCTATCTCGCGCCTGATCCGGACCGCGAAGGAGAGGCCATCGCCTGGCATCTTAAAGCTCTGCTCGATAAGAAAACCAAAGTTAAACGGATCGAATTTCACGAAATCACAAAAGACGCAGTCACCAGCGCGGTTAAACACCCGCGCGATATCGATATGGCCCGGGTTAATGCCCAGCAAGCCCGCCGTATCCTTGATCGTCTCGTCGGCTATAAACTAAGCCCCCTTCTTTGGAGAAAAATTCGCAAAGGTTTGTCCGCCGGCCGGGTTCAATCGGTCACCGTTAGATTGATCTGCGAACGCGAAGAAGAAATTAATAAATTCAACAAAGAAGAGTATTGGGATATTATTGCCCAGCTTGCCACTGATCAGAAAATTGAGTTCAAGGCTAAATTAGCGGCTAAGGGAGACGAACTCTTAGGCGTTCGGCCAGCCGACAAAGGCAAAGTGATTATCTCTCAGACCGAAGCCGACGCGATTCTTCAAGCCCTGCAAGGCGCAGCATATAAAGTGGCGGCCGTCAGAAAAAAAGAACAGACTCGTTACCCTTCCCCGCCCTTCATCACCAGCACCCTCCAGCAGGAAGCAAGCCGGAAACTCGGCTATACGGCTAGAAGAACGATGTCGATTGCCCAAAAGCTCTATGAAGGCATCGACTTGGCCGGAGAAGGCCGCCACGGTCTGATTACCTATATGCGTACCGATTCGGTTCGCCTGGCAGTCGAAGCAGAAACGGCCGTCCGCCAGTATATTAATGAAAGCTTTGGCGCCAATTATCTGCCGGCCAAACCTTTACAATATAAGGTAAAGAAACAGGCTCAAGATGCGCACGAAGCCATTCGGCCAACATCAGTTTTGCGACATCCTGATAAAATAAAAGACGATCTTAAGCCCGAAGAATTTAAGCTTTATGAATTGATCTGGAAACGCTTTGTCGCCTGCCAGATGAATCCCGCTGTTTATGATCAAACAAGCGTTGACATTTCTGCCGCTGATTATATTTTCCGCGCCACCGGTTCGATTGTTAAATTTGACGGTTTCATGAAACTCTATCTGGAAAGCGCTGATGAAGAGACCAATGAATCAGCCGAAAGGATTTTGCCGGCGCTGACTGAAAACGAAATATTATCGTTAATTAAATTAAATCCTGAACAACATTTTACCCAACCGCCGCCTCGTTATAACGAAGCTTCCCTAGTTAAGGAACTGGAAAAACGCGGCATTGGGCGGCCATCGACTTACGCGCCGATTATCTCCACAATTCAAGATCGCGGCTATGTGACAAAAGAAGGCAAAGCCCTAAAGCCGACCGAAATCGGCATTATCACCAATGGCTTGCTAGTTAAACATTTTCCGCGCATAATGGATATTGAATTTACCGCCAAAATGGAAGATGATTTAGATGAAGTTGCCGACGATGAAATTACCTGGACAAAAGTTTTAAAAAATTTCTATGCGCCCTTTGCTGCCGCGCTGGCCGAAGCCGACGTTAAAATGGAAAAAGTCAAAAAAGAGATCGCCACCAATGAACTCTGCCCCGAATGCGGCAAGCCGATCATTATCCGCAGCGGCCGCTACGGCGACTTCATGGCCTGTTCCGCCTATCCCAACTGCAAATACACCAAAGATATTGCCGGCGAAGGCGGCGAGCGGCAACTGGAGGAGATTTGCGAGAAATGCGGTAGTAAAATGGGCATGAAACACGGCCGCTACGGCGCTTTTCTGGCTTGCTCTGGTTATCCCAAATGCAAAAACATCAAGTCGATCTTGAAAAAGATCGGCACCCCCTGCCCGCAATGCGGCGGCGAGATCGTCGAACGCCGGACTAGAAAACATCGCATCTTCTATGGCTGCAGCAACTACCCAAAATGTGATTACGCTACCTGGCAGCGGCCGGGATCGGGGAAGGAGAAGGCTTAGGATGAGGGATAGGCATGAAGATAATAGAAAAACTTAAAGATTTTTTCTCCGGCAAAACGGGCATAAAAGTTATCGCTGTTATATTGGCGGTCCTCCTTTGGGCTATCGCCAGATACTGGGGAATCCGATGATACAAAATCACAAATCCCAAATAATAATATGAAGCTCATCAAAGACCCTCAAGGGATGCACTCCTTTTCCCTCAAGGCCAAATACCGCGGCAAAACAATTGGTTTTGTCCCAACCATGGGCTACCTGCACGAAGGGCACTTATCATTGGTGGAAGCGGCGCGAGGCAAAAGTGATGTCGTAATTGTCAGCATTTTTGTTAATCCTCTGCAATTCGGAGCCAATGAGGATTTTGACCGTTACCCGCGTGATTTTAACCATGACAAAAAGCAGCTGCAAAATTTTGACGTTGACGTCTTATTTATTCCGTCAAGAGATGACATCTATCAAGAATCGCATCGTACTTTCGTAGACGTTGAGGGGTTATCAAAGCGGCTCTGCGGCATTTCGCGTCCGGCCCTTTTTCGCGGCGTGACCACCATCCTGGCCAAATTTTTTAATATTGTCTCGCCTGATTTCGTTTTTATGGGGGAAAAAGATTTTCAACAGCTTCTTATTGTCCGGCAGATGGTCCGCGATTTAAATCTTCCGGTTGAGGTTATCGGTTTGCCGACAGTCAGGGAATTTGACGGCCTGGCCATGAGTTCGCGCAATAAATACCTCTCCCCTAAAGAGAGACAAAATGCCGCTGTCCTTTGCCAGGCGCTCAATTTAGGCCGGCAGGAAATTGAAAAAGGCGAACGGGATAAACATAAACTTTTGTTGCGCTTGCGCTCCCTGGTCGGCACCATCCCCAGCATCCGCCTTGATTATTTGGTTATGGTTGATCCTGATACCTTGGCTGAAAAAAAAGATTTAAACGGCCGCACCTTGCTCGCCCTTGCCGCTTATTTTGGCAAGACCCGCTTAATCGACAATATTTTAGTCGAAGCAAAATGATACGACCGGCTTTTACCTTAATTGAAGTCGTAATTTGCTTGAGCCTGGTCGGAGTGATTGCCGTTGCCGCACTTGCCGCCGCCGCCGGATTTTCCGGCTCCTGGAATTTGCGGGCCGCCAGCCGAAGCCTGGCCTCCGAATTGCGCCACATCCAGAGCCTGGCTGTCAGCCAGCATCAAACACTAAGTTTTAAGCCGGATCGTTGCAAATTGCCCGCTGGGATCATTTTGACTAAAACCAGTTCGATTACTTTTGCGCCTTCCGGACAGACGCCTCCGGGCGGGGCAGGGACTTTGATCATAACCAACCGTCGCGGGCAATCGAAGAAAATTATCGTCTCAACAGCAGGACGGGTGAGAATTGAATAAGAAAAATGGATTTACTTTAGTTGAATTATTGATTAGCGCTTTCCTTTGTCTTATCGCGGTCTCGGCTTTTTCGTATCTGTTAAAAGGTTCTTATAATGCCCTCTCCTCCGCTGAACATTTTAGCCAGGCGGCCTGCCAGATGCGCAGTATGATGGAGAGCCTGCGAGCGAAACCATTTGACCAGCTCCCCAACCAGGACAACAAAAGTTTTGCCGGCGGCCGCGGAAAGATTAAAATCATCCCTGTCTTTGCTGATCTGACAAAAATTCAATTGGAATTAAACTGGCAGCCCAAAAGAGCCTCTCTGCGGCTGGCCACTTTAAAGAGTTCATATTGATGATAGAGACGATAAAGCTGAAATCTCCCTCCCGGGGTTTTACACTGGTGGAACTCCTGATCTCATTAACCGTTCTTATAATCTTCCTGGGCAGCCTTTTTTATGCGGTCACGGTCGAACTGCGGCAGTGGCGGCAATTGGCCGATATTAGCCAGCAGCAGCAAACACGCCAGATTATTTTAAGCCGCATCGTCAAAGAGATCCGAGCGGCAAAAGAGATCTCTGCCACTTCCAGCTCGACAAACCTTAACCTGGTTTTGCCGGCGGGACACGCAGAGTTCCGCCTCCAGGATGGAAAAATCCGCTGTCAGGTCAATTCTTACGTCGCTTTTTTAAGCGATAATGATGAGATAAAAACATTTAGGGTCTCTTATCCAGGGCGGCGGCAAGTTGAACTTTACCTGGACAAGGAAGAGACATTGGTAGGATTGCGTAATTAAAATGAAAAAAGGCGCGGCGTTATTAATCGCCATATTATTGACCGGTTTATTTTTGATGCTGGCTGTTTTTTCTTCCAGGATAGTTTATAATGCCTACAACAGCGTTAATGCCGCCTGGCAGCGGGAGCAGGCATATTGGCTGGCCGAAGCTGGCTTAGAAAAAGGCAAGCAGGAATTGGGGCGCAATCTAAACTGGTACACGGATTTGCCTTATTATCTGGTCGATAATGTCGCCTGGTTGGTCCGTTTTTCAGTTGGCGAGGAAACAGATCTTGGCGAAGGCGCTTTTAAGATCGTTAAGGAAAAAGGTCGTGATTGTCTCTATGCAATCGGCAGCCGGGGAAAAGCGTTAGTTGTTCTTAAACTGACTTTTGCCGCAGGGTCTCTGCGAATTATCGAATGGCGTGAACTCTAACCCCTGATGAACTCGGGACAAGGAGAAAAAAATGATTAATTATTTATTATTGATTACTTCTGTTCTTTTAGCTGTGACCGGACAATTGTTCATGAAAAAAGGGATGATGGTTTTTGGCGCTTTTCCCGTCAGCCAGCTATTATCTAAGATATTACCGATGTTTCTCAATCCTTTTGTCTTTTTGGGCTTTGCCTGTTTCGGGTTAAGTTCAATTATCTGGCTAGTCGTCCTTTCGCGGCTTCCCTTAAGCCTGGTTTATCCGATGGTTAGCGTCGCTTACGTCCTGGTCGCGCTTTTTTCCTGGCTGGTATTTAAGGAAAACGTCTCTCTCGCCCGCTGGACGGGAATCTTCATTATTATTCTCGGGGTTATTCTAATTTCGCGAAGTTAGGGGTTTAAATTTAACCGGCTCAATCTTTTTTATAATATTTTGTAAAGTCTTCGGGCTTTAAATCCTGGATAAAATCTTTAAATTTTTTAGTCTCATCAGCGTCTTTCTGCGCGTTAACCAGTTTCGCCTGCATCATGACGACTTCAGAAACCAGGATCGGGATATGAGCGCGCACCGCCAGGGCAATGGCGTCTGAAGGACGGGCATCGACTTGCAAGATCTTGCCGTTCTTTTCAATCTCAACGATGGCAAAAAATGTCCCTTCTTTAACGTCGCTAATCAGCGCCCGATGCAAACGGCCGTCTAAGGCTTCAACAAAATTTTTCAGGAGGTCGTGCGTCATCGGCCGGGGCGGCTTAGTCCCCTGCATCTCCATGGCAATAGCGGCGGCTTCAAAGATGCCGATCCAAATTGGCAGAAAATTTAATTCTTCCTGGTCCTGGAGCAAGACCAACGGCGAGAGATTGCGCGGATCAAAACCTAAACCGCCGACATGCAGTTCGATCATCCCTTTTTGACAGCCTCAATTATCCTGGTAAAATCAGCCGGATGGTTGAGAGCCAGATCCGCTAATGAGCGGCGATCGAGGAGAATTTTGGCTTTTTTAAGCCCTGCGATGAAGCGATTATAGGTCAGGCCGGCCTGACGGACAGCGGCATTAATGCGGGCAATCCAGAGCCGGCGCATGGTCCCTTTTTTGTCGCGCCGGTCGCGAGTCGCATGAACCCCAGCCTTAACCAGCGCCTGTTTGCGGCGGCGCAATTGGGTGCGCAAGCCGCCGCGAAATCCTCTAGCCTTCTTTAACTGCTTGCTTTTTTTTCTTCTGGCGACAAAGCCTCTTTTAACTCTAACCATTTTTAGCCTCCTGGCAGCATTGACCTGACTCTGGCCTCGTCAGAATGAGAAACTGCGCCGACTTTACGGAGATTCCGTTTAACGCTCTTTTTCTTCCAGGCCAATAAGTGGCGCATTTTAGTATGGCGCCGCATGATCTTCCCTGTTTTGGTGATGCGAAAGCGCTTAGCCGCCGCTTTTCGTGTTTTTATCTTTGGCATAATTCCCTTCCCTTATTTTGGTGAAACAATTACAATAAAATTCTTGCCGAATTTCTTGGGCTCTGATTCGGGTTTCCCCAGCTCCGCGACTGCCGCCAGCAAACGCTTGATCACGTCTAACCCTAGGTTAACGTGGGCCATTTCCCGGCCGCGGAAAAACATCGAAACTTTAACCTTATGCTTTTTCTCTAAAAATTCCAGGGTCTTTCTCACCCGAACGTCAAAATCATGCTGGGCAATTTTGGGAGAAAGCTTAACTTCTTTAACGTCCCCGCCGCGCTGTGACTTCCGCGCTTCTTTTTCTTTTTTGTTCAGCTCATATTTTAGTTTGCCGTAATCAGCAATGCGGCAAACCGGCGGCACCGCCGCGGGAGAGACCATGACCAGGTCAAAACCCCTCTCCCTGGCCATCTTTAACGCTTCCGGGGTCGCCACAACGCCAACTTGCCTACCCGTCTCGTCGATTAGTCGGACTTCGCGGTTGCGGATACGTTCGTTGATGATATAGTCTTTAATGCGTTTTCATCCCCAGGTTTATTATTATACAATGATTTATGGTCGGTTGTCTATAATGAAAAAAAGTCTATCGTTTGATAATAACCGGTCGCCTGCAATATCGTTCTCACTTCTTCCGGCAAGCCGGCCGGAGAAACAGTAACAGTTGCCCGCTGAACCGATAAGTCGGCCAGGTGCGCAATATGGCTAAAGCTGGCGAGATCATTTCCTCTTTCAGAAGATATTACATCGAACAAAACCGCAAAAAATCGACGGGAAAAACCGAACCTGATCACAAAACCATCTAATTCATTCAAAATTTCTGCCAAGGCGATGCGGCGATTGGAATTAAGCGGCGCTGAAATGTATGCTCGCATTGTGTTGGACAGGAAATCACCATATCTTTCCCGCAGCGCTGTGTTATCTATATTATTTGGCGATCTGACAGCATTGAAAAGAATTCTATATGTTTCACTTTCTTCGGCTGTCAATTTTGGAATCTGCCAAGCAGGATTTTGCTGATTTCTGCCAGCAGCAAAAAAACGAATTCTATCGATTAACTCCATATCCATTAACAGTCGATAAGCGGTCAACCTCTTGGCGCCCCAGGATCGCCATGGCCGGCAAAATTGCGCCACCTCTATTTATTATCCCGGAAAATATTTCTCTTCCCAAACCTAAAGCTACTGATAAAAAAGCTCGTGCCGGTGAAACAAAAGCGGCGTTAAAAAGGGCGCTAGCCAAATCTTCCAATTGACATGTTGCCTGGGAAAGATTTTGCCCGCTCCGGGCAGCCGCGACATAATCCTCGATTACAGAACGCCAAATTGGGTTTGCCCCAGAGACCGGAGCCGGTTCCATCGCCCCTTCCGGAGGAGGGACAAACTGAATATTGACAAAAGCGCCTCCCTGTTGCTCACAGGTTATGCGCAAAGAAGAACTTATTCCTTGGCCGTTAATGGCGCAGATGTCTGTCATAATTGGTTATCGTCCCGCTCTTGCCGCTCGAGACAATATCTCCAATAACTCTCCGCGTTCTTCCGCAAAAGGATTACTTGATGTTCCCAGAACCAGGGGAAAATCTAAATTCACCGAATGCGGCCCGCGCCAATTGAAATAGCTCCAATGAAAACCGAACTCGCGCACAATGGCCAGCATGTCTGTTACCCAACGCAAATCATCATGATCTGGAAAATTACCGACGACGCCAAATTCACCGAGAAAAAACGGCACATTATTGGCCGATGACCAATTATGAAAGAAGCTTAATCTCTGTCTTAAATAATCACGATTCCACTCGACAAATCGCCCGTCAGTCGCGTCGAAAGCGGCAAAATTCCAGGCGCCGTCCCCGCCTGTCCCTTCAGCTCTAATCCAATAAGATATTCGGTATTGATAACCGGGTCTAACAACAAATGAATTGGTTGTAAAATTTGTAACGGCCGCGCAATGCCGACATTGATTAAACCTGATTGATCCGAGGGTATTGTGTCCAATGGTTTGATCCCACGCAACGTTGGCAGTTGCGGCGTTACGATAATTAATTAATTGTGGATGTCCTTCCCTTACCCCAGTATCCGCCAGTTGCCAGAACGGAGGATAAGATGAAAAAGCCAGAAAATTGAAATCACGATATCCCGGCAGAGGAGAATATTGAGTGTATGGTGTAGGCAAAGTAAAATCACCATTGTTGATTGTAATTGTCCTAATCGTACCATCAGGCGCTAATTGCTCTAAAGAAACATCATCGATCCAAACTCTGCCACTATCATTAACCGATTGCAAACTTACACGCCCGACGCTGGCTGTCGCGGGTAAAGCTGCCCAGGGAGTTTGAACTTGGGTCCAGTCAGTGGGTCGAACATTGCCAGGCGCGCCATAATAACCACCAACATAAGTACCCGACTCAACAACAGTTGCGGGATAGTGCGCTCCAGGTGGCGCCCATGATGTGCCATCGGAGTTCGCTACCCACGGCAACCCTTGGTGGGTAAGGGCAACAGGCTCATAGCTGTGGCCGGTATAAACAACATTCCTATCCCCGATTAAAAATGGTCGAATTTGCCAAGAAGAGGCTGATACAGACGTTTCGGTCAATGAGTTGGAAACAAATATAATATGATTTCTATCGACTGTTCTTATTGAAGCCGTCAGCCTTTGCGCCAAACTCTGCCAATCCGTATCGCGCGGCGGCCGCGGTTCATTTAACAGGTCATAGCCTGCAATCGTCGATTCGCCTTGATAACGCCGAGCCATTTCTTGCCAGAGTTGAATAAGAAAATTTTGCCGGTCGGGAATTTGACCTGGTCCCGACCAAATAGGAATCCCTCGGCCACTAACTTGATAACTGTAATTCATGGCTAAAATTAAGTAAATCCCATACTCTCTTGCCCAGCCAATACGAGTGGCT
>JACRKQ010000047.1 GCA_016219705.1 Candidatus Saganbacteria bacterium
AGTCCAAGCGCCAGTTCCTCCTCATAATGAAGATCCTTCTCCGCTGGAAGCTTCTTTGGCTAGATCAGTGGCTGCTCCGGCCTCGATGGCTAATGGTCAGGGAGCAACGGCTACAGCTTCTGGACAAACGCCGCCAGCTGCCCAATTAATGCAACCTCGAGTTGTTACTGTGGTATAATTTTTAGCTTAAAGACATCACTTTTTACGCAAGTTTTATCCCGTTTAACTCGATATATATAGTGTAAGGCCAACTATGACAAATATCGGTCAAATTGAACAAGTACAAAATATTAGCGAGCAGGAACGCCTGGATGAAATCGCCGGCGTGGTCGCTGCGCCAACTTATCTTGTCTCTGATTCAATTACGGCTCCGGAAATTCCAGAAACCGACGTCGCTGATATTTCTGAAGCGCCATCATCTCCGCCGGCAGCGCCCCCCAGATTAGCCCAACCACCCCGACCAGATAACCGACAATATGTTGAAAATTCCGATGAATATGACACCGCCGTCAACGGCCGCCGCCCCGCCGGGCCGCCGCGGCGAACCGAGAGGACTGGTCAATCTTCCCAAAATCAAGCGCTTGATGCGATTCATGATCTTGAATCTGACGTTAATGATGATGTCCTAGGTTTTGATGACAGAAGGTATATGCGTCAAAACAGTCAGGGATATTGGGAGCCGGATGTGGATGCGCTTTTCCAATGGCAGCAAAGATTAATAATGCGGGCCAATATGCTCTCGGCTCTTTTGATTGCTATCTCCACTCGCAGTGAAAGCCGGCAATTGGTCGAAGAGGCCTTTAATGGTGAACCGATTAAACAGGATAACAGCAAAAATTCACCCAAGCAGGCTTATAGCCGCAAAATTGCTTTCTTGATGAAAATGGTCCGCATAGCGATGGGTAAAATTTTTGAACAGGTCAACACTAGGAATAAAACTATTTATGATCGGCGTATTGAAGAAGCGAAAAAAAGAGGCGATGGTTTCTGGGCCAATGTCGAAAATTTATTTACTGGCAATGGAGCCCAAGAAGAGGTGGAGCGAAGGCAGTATTATGCTACCAGGGATTATCTCCAAACTACCCAAAATATTTTAGCCGCCATGCAGCGGATGATCAGCCAGCTTACCAGTTGGTTAGCGAGTACCGCGGGATCCGACGATCTGTCGACGGCAACCACTATCGCCCAATTAAACCAATTTAGTCAACAAATTACCCAATTAAACCAAAAGGTTGACGATCGCCTAAGACGGGCTAATCAGATGTTGGAAAATGGCGAGAGCGGGTATGGCAATACAGCACAATACCAGGAAAATGTTAATATCGAAGAGATAATTAACCGTTACCGTGGTTCCATGAATGCCGCGCAGAATGCCCAACGGGCGCAACTCTCTTTACAGCTTTTCCGCAAAGACCTCATCAACACTGTCCGCCAGGAAATGACCGGCCTCTCTGGTATCAGCAGCAACGCAGAAATTTTGATGAGCGCGACTGAATCGACCATGGGGCTGGCGATGTCTGTCTTTGACATGACAGCTTCCCAAATGATGCTTAAGGTCCAATTGCATAACACCGCCGTCAGACTCCTCTCCAGCATCCAACAATTAAATGAAGCCCGACCATTCCGGATACTTTCCTTAGTCTTCTCTTTCGTTGTTTTAGTGGCGTCAATTGCAGCCACGATTGTTACCTTTGGCGCCGGTTCCCCGCTTCTTGCCATGACCATTGTCGCCGGGGCTGGCCTTATTAAAGCCGGACTGGATGCCGCAGCGGCCGCTGTGGCCAATAATATCCAGGAATATCATGCGCATCGCCCTGAATATACTTCGTCAATACGCCGGGCGGAGAGGACAGGCAATAATGTTTTAGACGCGTTAAATGATATTGATTCTAACCAGGAAAATAACCTGGCTGATTCAACTAATGTCGATCATTTTTTAGGTCAGACAACAGATAAGTTTTATTATTTTGACAGTATCCGCTTTGCCGCTTATGAAGCCAGACAAAAAATACTGGATAATATAACCCGTTCAATTTTTAGTCTCACTAAAGGCGCCCGCGATCTGAAACGGCTGGTCCGCGCCGCAATGACGGGCCGCTCAACCACTGATTCCGGGGAATCACTCCTCCAGAACGCGGTGGAGAATATCATGCTCCAGCGCCAAACGATACTTTCGGCCATTAAATTTCAGATCAATGAAGTGATGACGGCGCTAAATATTCAGCGCCAGCGCAATTTGCGGGGGGATCAAGCCTGGGATAATTTTTGGGCGAATTTAGGCGGCACGGCTGGCGGCGCCATATTAGGCGGTATTTTAGGCGGCGCGCCGGGAGCGATCATCGGAGCCGCTTTGGGCAGCAGCTTCGCCTCCACTGTTTATCAATTGATTGAAATTTACAGTAACCATTATTTTGATATGGATATCGGCCAAACTGCCCAGCGAAATTTACAACAGATGATCCAGCGCAGAAGTCAACAATCAGTAGAAGATCGGTTGGATCAGGCGGAAGCTGAAGCTTACCAGCAATTATTGAATGAGGGGATGGCGGCGACAGGCGATGGTTACTGGGGGCTCAACAGCGGCGTGGTCTCTGCCGTTTACAGCCGCTTAAGCGCCATTTATGCCATTAAAGAAGCATTGGCAAAAATTCGGGCGCTCTCCTCGGAACTGCGGGCCATTGTTGCGCAGGAACTATCAGGTCTTATGTTATCTCGTTCGGGTGAATTGTCCCAGGCAGTTATCTCGGCTGATTTTCGCCAGGCGATGAATCTGGCCGGCAGTATTACTCGTTTGCTTTCCCAACGCATCCAAATAAAGAATCGCGCTAATGATGCGGAAAAACAACGCGTTATTGCTGTTGTAACCTCTATAATTAATACCGTTTTATTTGTCGCCAGTTTTGTCTCGATGGGCTTGGGGACAGCCTTCGGCAGCGCTTTATTAAAGAATCTACCTAATATAGGCGCCGGGGCGATGAATTTAGTGAATACCGCCACTTCTTTTATCCGCAATCTTTGGCGTTTGATCCATAATGATCTGGGACATTATGGAAATTATAATGTTAAGACAACGGTGGATAAGACCGGCCAGGTCAATCGCCATTCACAATCTGTTGATGATCAGTTAGACCAGATGAAATATGAATTGATGCTTGAGATGAACCAAAATTTGCTCACCGAGTTGGGGACCGGTTTTTATACTGTTTCAGCAGGAACAGTTAATATCTCTACCCAAATGAAACGTGTTTTCAATATGAGGGAAGCGCTGGCGCTGGCGCGTTCGATTGCTTCCGCTCTGCGTGATGGAGTTCGGGCGATGATGACCGGTAAGCGTATTGGCGAGGTTACATACGGCAAAGAATCAATCGAGAATTATGAGCAAATTGCGGAAAATATCCTTGACGCGCTTAAGACCGGACTGCAAAATATCGCCGAGAGGCAGACCCAGCAATCAGCCCTGGTACGGCAGACTATTTTATCAGCGCTCCAGACCTTATTAAGCGTGGCCTCTGTTGCCTTAAGTATCAGTAGTCTGACCAAGAAGGTGGAAATCGCCCGCATGCGCCAAACCGGAGCGAGCACCACAGCAAGGTCTATTACTTATACTCAAGCTCCTTCTCAAACGTCGACGTCGACAGTCCAGGCCAATACAGGAACAAATCTTCGCCCGCAAGCCGGGCAGGTTACTGGAACGCCAGCGACTTCAACTCCGGCGACTAACAATCAGCCAGCTCAAACCGCTGATCATTCTGCTGACTCATCGACTTCATCATCTCGGACTAAAACGGAGATGCAATTAAATGAAGAACTGGCGACTATTTCAAAAATTTCCGCTGGCGTTAAATTGCTTAACATGGTCATAAGTATAGCTGGAATGTTTAGTGAAGGTGTCAACCCTGCCGATCGCCCGGCCCGTCCATCACCGCAACCAGCGGACAATCGGCCAAATAGCCGGCCGGAAGAGGCAGAAAATTCCTCCACGGCGGGCGAGCGCGGCGAGATGTTTAACTCCTTAAGCGAGATGGAAAATGAAGTTTATGATTCAGAATTTATTATGCAGGATATTGAAATTTACGAAGAGCAACACGCCCAAATATTAATGCGGCATAACCAGTTGATGGCCAGCTTTATTAGCTTACTGCAAGATATCCCCGATTTTATTATGGCCTTTAATAATCATAAACCAGCGCTGCCATATGTTAATCCGGATCTACCACAGCAATCAGTTGAAGCCAGAGCGGCCGCCGCCGCAGCCGCCGCCCAGCGTCAAGCTGTGCCGCAAGTTCCCCAAACACCGACGGTTACACGAAATGAACAGGCGCCGCCAACCTCGCGCGCCCGTACGGAAGCCTTACTGGCGCGAGCAGAACAGATAGAGCGGCGCATACGAGAAACCGTTCAGCGGACGACATCTCCCCAACCGCCGCAAACGGAAACAACACCTCCGGCGACCGAGGTTAGAGGTATAATTAATAATGCTAATGCGGCGACAGTGGCTCATCCACAGCAGCTGCTGGAACAATTACGGATCCAGCAGGTCAGCTTGCGGACGGAACAGACGCAAATTGTCCAACGTCTCCGGACTTTAAATGAAAATTTATCCGTGGCGCGAACGCGAGTGCCGGAGTTAAGTTCGCAAATTGATCAGACGCTCCAGCAAATTAGGGAAGATCAGACGACGATCAGTCGGGAGATTGAACAATTAAATCATCTGCCTGCGCGTAACCCAGAACAGCAAGCTCGCTTAACGACGTTAAATCAACAGCAGTCGCAATTGCAATTACGCCGCCAGGCGCTGGAGGCGGGGCAGGGGACTTTAGCCGAACGGGTGACCGAGATTGAAGGTCAAATAGCGGCCCTGCAGCAGCGTAAAACGCAAATTACTTCTGAATTGCGCGAAATCAACCAAGCGATCGCCCGTTTGGAAAGATTGGTCCAACAGCCTCCGACAACAGCGGCTGTAGTAACGACTGCCGCTTCCGTAGTCGCCAGTTTACCAAACAGATTAAGGCATCAGAGCGACCATGATCGCTGGGATGAACTGCGTCGCGCCGCAGAGGAGCATTCCAGGGAACAGGAATCTGTTGGGTCAATTACCGGCGGAGGCGTAAGCTGCTAAAAAAAATGACAAATGACAAATGAAGGAGTTATTATTTAATGAACATTCAAAGTGTAACACCGAACCAAAATATAGAATCGTTAAATAACAAAACAGTGAAGCCGGCGGCCAATAATTATCAGGGCGCCAGTTTCAGTCAGAGCATTAGCGACGTAGCGCGCCAGGCTAACTTGGGCATCGCTCAAGGGGCAACGACGAACCAGGCGCGGCTATCACGCCAGAAAGAAGATTTTGACGAACTCTTCAGCTTCTGCGCCGCCGAAGAAGAATTACTCGAAGAATCGTTTGAAAAGATTGCCAAATTATTTGACAGCTTGAGAAAATAATCGTCTGCCACCGTAAGTTAACCGCCGCCTGTTTTTTTTTAAAATAACTGCTATCATAACGGTCTATGCCCGCTATTTGGCAGGAACTAACAGTCGATAACATTTTTAAAATCGTTGAAGCAGTTTTGCGTGAGCCGTTATCCAATCTTTGCCTGCGCCGCAACAGCTACATCAATCGCGTCTATGAACTGGAATACCAGAAGAGCCGCGAGCGAATTATTGTGAAATTTTACCGCCCGGGACGCTGGACTTCTGCCATGATTGAAGAAGAACACGCGTTTTTAAAAGAATTAGCTGGGCGGGAAGCGCCGGTTATTCCGCCGATAAGCCTTGATGATAAGACGCTTTTTTCTGTTGGAGCGTTTAACTTTGCCCTCTTCCCTAAAAAGGGCGGGCGGGCGATGGACGAGTTTGATCAAGATACCTGGCAGATTCTTGGGCGCTTACTGGCCAAGATTCATCAAGTCGGTGAAAAACATGCTGCTTCCGCGCGTTTAACCTGGGAGCCGGCGATAGCCACCAAAAGACATCTGGAAATTATTCAGCAGAGCGATTATATTCTCCCCGAGTTTCGTCCAGCCTTTACGCAGGTTGTCGAACTATTCATAAAAAAGTTTTCTCCACAATTTTTGGGACAGAAAAAAATTCTCCTGCATGGCGATTGTCACAAAGGGAATCTAATTGTTAGACAGGGTGAGGGGATTTTTATCGTTGATTTTGATGATTTATGTTTGGGACCGGCCGTTCAAGATTTCTGGATGCTTTTACCGGGGCCGGTAGACAAGTCAGAGAATGAATTAAATTGGTTCCTCGCCGGCTATTCTCTTTTTCATGATTTTGACAAGAAGTCATTAGCCTTGCTTCCCGCTCTGCGCGGCATGAGGGTAATTCATTATGTTGCCTGGCTGGCGACGCAATGTCACGACCCTGATTTTCATAATCATTTTCCGGAGGCGGGGAAGCCACGTTATTGGAATGAAATTATTAAAGATTTACAGGAGGTGGTTTATGGATACGAACAGTAAAAAAATTTGGAAGCCGGGGACGATGGTCTATCCGGTGCCGGCGGTCATGGTTTCCTGCGGCGATGAACCGGCTAATTACAATATTATTACGATTGCCTGGACGGGGACGATTTGCTCTGAACCGGCGATGACCTATGTTTCCATCAGACCGTCACGGCATTCGCATGAGATCATTAAGCGGACGGGAGAATTTGTCATAAACTTAACGACGAAAAAACTGTTGTTTGCCGTCGATTTCTGCGGTGTTAAATCAGGACGCGACATTAATAAATTCCAAAAAATGAAATTGACGCCGGGGCAAGCGGCTAACGTTACAGCACCCATTATTGTTGAGAGTCCTCTTAACATTGAGTGTCAGGTGACGGAGATAAAAGCGCTTGGCTCACACGATATGTTTATGGCGAAGGTGGTGGGGGTTCAGGCTGACAGCAAATATATTAATAAAAATGGGGCCTTTAACCTGGCCAAAACCGATCCTATCTGTTATTCACATGGTAAATATTATAATTTAAGGCGTGAACTCGGTTTTTACGGCTATTCAGTAAAGAAGCGCTGATTTATTTAATTTTATCTTCGTCTCAAAATTTGCTATAATCTATTAGGTTATGCGGGTGTAGTTCAGTTGGTAGAATGTCTGCTTCCCAAGCAGAAGGTCGTGGGTTCGAGCCCCATCACCCGCTAGATAACCAATAACCGATAACTGTTATTGAAAAGGCCCTTTTGGTTTTTTTGTTCCTATTATAAGTTATAAGTTATAAGTTATGAGTTATTGGTTATAAGTTAGTGGTGGCATGGCCGAGTGGTTAGGCAGCGGTCTGCAAAACCGTTTACTCCAGTTCAAATCTGGATGCCACCTTCTCTAACCTATAACAAATAACCTATAACTGATAACTGAACAATGAAAAATCGATAGCGAGCCAATAATAATTAATAGTTGTAGCAGCCTTTGATTTGTGTTTAGAATTAAAATTGATTAATGATATAATGTTATCAGAGATTGAACAGGAAGCCGAAACTCTTTGCAAACAGATTAATGGTTTTCGACGCTCTCTCAAGAAAGCTTAAAAATTTATAACTGATAACCTATAACCGATAACTATTAATAAAAAATTATATCGGATTTTTATTATTGATTCCATCCGGATTTTCGTTATAGGTTATAGGTTAGTAAGCGCGCTTAGCTCAGTTGGTTAGAGCACTTGCTTGACAGGCAAGGGGTCAGAGGTTCGAATCCTCTAGCGCGCATTTTTTTTTATTTATTGGACAGCCTAAAAACTTTATGGTAAGATTTTAACCGGAATTATTTGACGATGAAAAAAAACATAACAAGTATCTGGCAATTCATTTCCTCCAATGTTTTTGCCGTCAGCATCCTGGGCATCCTGGCCCTTTTTTCTGTGATTGGCACTGTCATTCCGCAGCGAGAAAACCCCGACGTTTACGCCAGGTTATACGGGGAAGTCTTTTCACAATTTTTCTATAACCTCGGTTTCTTTGATTTTTTTAATTCTCCGGTCTTTTTAATTATTTTAAGCCTTCTCGGATTATCGCTCTTTGCCTGCAGTTTTAACCGGTTGGCAACTCTACTTAACGATAAATTGAATTTTTATCACTGGGGCTCCTTTGCCGCCCATTTGAGCGTCCTGATAATTTATCTCGGCGCGATTTACGGCCAGAACGCCGGGTTTTCCTCTTATGTGCAGATTGAAAAAGGCGAAATATTCTTGGAGCCGCACGGCGGATTCTCTGTCCGGTTAAATGATTTTAACGCTACTTTTGACCAAAACCAGCGTCCCTTAACCTACACTTCCGATTTGACGGTGATTGATAATAATAAAGAAATTCTCAATAAAGTTATTTCGGTCAACAACCCGCTGGTTTATAAGGGAATTAAATTCTATCAGTCGAGTTATGGTTTAAAAGGCGAGTTAGAAATTTCCGGTCCGGATGGGAAGTCACAGCGCCTGCCGATAACAGTTGGCGGCTGTGCCGTTTATTCTGCTACCGGCCAGATGTTCCATGTTGCCGAAATGATTCCTGATTTAAAGATTATTCACAACCTGACGCTGGATAAATATGAACCGACGAGGCCGGTCGTCTTGATCGAAGGTAACGGGTATCTGCTGCAGGGACAGGTCCGTAAAGCCGGAGCTTACAGCTTAAAATTGCTGGCAGTCAAAGAGTTTACCGGGCTGCAGGTCAAGAGGGATCCGGGAGTGCCGATTGTTTATTTCGGCTTTTGCCTTCTGACGGTGGGGACGGCAATCATGTTATTGAAAAGGAATAATAATTCATAATGATAAACGTTGAAGCGAATTTTTTAATATTTACGGTTGCGACCTATTTTCTGGCGATGATCGCCGGTTTCGCGTCCAGTGCTTTCGGAAAAGAAAAAATTAGCCGGGCCGCGCTGATATTTTTACTGCTGGGGCTCTTGCTTCATACTATTTCTATCGGCGCCAGGATGGCTGTTTCCGGCCGCCTGCCTTTCGCTAATCTTTATGAATCGATGACCAGTTTTGCCTGGGGGATTGCCTTGATCACTTTGATTGTCAGTCGGATATATAAAAGCGTCAAAATTGCTAGTGTTGTCGCTCTGCCAATTGCCTTTTTAGCGGCGCTCTATGCCTCAACCCTGGATAAAACGATCGAACCGTTAATGCCGGCGCTACAGAGCAACTGGCTGCTTTTCCATGTTGGCGTGGCGATTGTCGCTTATGGGACCTTTGCTGTCTCTTTTGGGACAGCGCTTCTCCACCTGTTAAAAGAGCATTTTAAGATCGAGCGCTTGCCAGCAACCAAAAAACTTGACGAATTGACTTATCAATTAATTGCTTTTGCCATGCCGTTTATGACGCTGGTAATTATTACCGGCGCGGTGTGGGCGGAAGAGGCCTGGGGGCGATACTGGAGCTGGGATCCCAAAGAGACCTGGTCATTAATTACCTGGCTGATTTATTTGGGGTATCTCCATGCGCGATTGGTCCTGCGCTGGAAAGGCCGTCCGGCCGCTTGGCTGGCGGTCATCGGTTTCCTGGCGGTAATTTTTACTTATCTGGGAGTCAATTTATTGCTTTCCGGTTTGCATAGCTATGCACAATAGATAATATGTTAAAATGTTTATATGTTAAAAGGTTAAAAAGTCCTTATCCCATTTTAACGTTTCAACCTTTTAACTTTTTAACATTAAGTGAAAGGGGGTGACAACAACATGAAAAAAAATATCGCGTTAATTTTATTAGCTATTATTGTTCTGCAAGGTTTGATTTTGGCGGAGACAGCCAAAAAAGCGGCGTCAGTAAAGAAAGAGACGTCAGTCAAGAAAGCGGCGCCAGCGCCGACAATGAAAGCCGCGGCAACAACGTCCCCAGCGGCTTTCGCTTTTCCCAGGAAAAATATGCCAGCGGTAACATTTGATCACAGCAAGCATCTTAAACAGACGGGGATGATCTGTGACACCTGCCATCCGAAGATCTTTACGCAAAAAAGAGGCGGCAATCCAATAACCATGCCGGCGATCAATAGCGGTAAATATTGCGGCGTTTGCCATAATGGAGAAAAAGCGCCCAAAACTTGCAATGCTTGCCATAAGAAAGCATAGTTTTTTATGGATAATAAGATAATAATGGTAACGAAGCCCGTTGCGAAAATCTATTAAGATTACGGCGGGCGTCGTTGCTGTTTATTTATTCCTCCGGACGTAAATACTCCTGACCACTTCTTTTTCCAAGGCAATTTGCGTCTCTTCGACCTGGATTACGTATGAAGGGAATTTTTGGTGCATTTTAATTTCCACTCCCGGCGTAATGCCAAACGACATTAATTTATGGAGCCGCGGATGGTCACGCGTTAAAATATAAGCCACCACGGCCGTCTCCCCGATGGCAACTTTATCGAGCGTGGAGACAACGCTTTCCAAGATAGCGTTGGATTTCTCACAGCATTGGCCGGGCGGGATAGCTAAACCATGGGGACATTCTTTGGGATGGCCCAAAAGGGTGCAAATTGCCGCGGTCACTTCTTCAGACAGGATATGCTCAAATTCGCAGGCGGAAGCCTCCAACTGGTCATTTTTCGTCTCCAGGACATCCAATAGTAACCGCTCGGCCAATCTATGCCGCCGGATCAGACTGGCAGCTTCCTTCTCTCCTGATGAAGTGAGCTCAACTTTTCCAGAGATTATTTGTAAAAGATCTTTTGTCTGCATTTCTGCAATTAAATTTTTCCGGCACTCTCTTTTAATGTCGTCCTCAATGGCGCATAAATCATTTTTCCCTTTTTCTTTTTTCATCCAGATGATTTCCAGAATTTCATCTATTTCTTGGTTTGACATATTTTTTCCTCCTAAAAATTAAATTAAAAAAAATTTCAACAATTTTTATAATTTTAGACTCTTTGGGAAACTGGTAGCCGCAATTCGGACAACAGAGCACATCACAGGTTGAATGCATCGGACAGTTCTGGCAAATCTCTCGCGATTGTTTAAACTCATTGCCGCACAGAGGGCATTTCATAACGCCACCTTAAAATACCGTAGGATAAAATTCAAAATTCCCCCGACCAGAAAAGCGAACGGAAAAATAAAGGCCACAATGTAGAACGCGGTCCTGGCCCCCCGCTCTTTGATCATAACCAATAACTGGGCCAAACAGGGAATGAATAAAGTAATAGTTACCAAACTAACCACAATCTGCGTTGGTGATAACAACCCGGCTTTAGCCAGGGCATAGAGACCGGCCGCCCCGTAATCGCGGCGGAAAAAGCCGATCAGGAAAGCTTCGGTCGCTTTAGCCGGCAGGCCCATGAAAGAGACAACCAGCGGGCTGGCCAGGTTTTCGATCAGCTCGAGCACCTGAATTTTATCAAAAACAAACAGGGCCATCGTCCCGATGATAAAAAGCGGCACCGCTTCTTTCAAATACCATTCGATGCGGGCCATGGTTTTAACCAATATATTTTTCAGCTTCGGCAGCCGGATCGGCGGAATCTCCATGATAAAATCAGAAGATTTCCCCGGCAGGATCCTGGCGGCCAGATAACCGGTCAGGAAGAAAATAAAAATTACCACTCCCGCCCAGATCATGGTCGCTTTAGCCGATAAACCGCCGATCATCCCCAGGATCACCCCAAGCTGCGCCGAGCAGGGAATGGCCAGCGCCAAAAGCAGTGTCGCAATTATCCTCTCCCTCTGGGTGTCCAGCGTGCGCGTCGTCATTGTTGCCATAGTGTCACAGCCTAGCCCCAGGACCATCGGGATCACCGCTTTTCCTGACAGGCCAATCACCCTAAAGGATCGGTTCAATAAAATTGCCAGGCGCGGCAGATAGCCGGAATCCTCAAGGATCGAAAAGAACAGGAAAAAGGCTGAAAGGATCGGCAGGATGATGGCAATCGCGTAAGATAGGGCCATGGTGATCACGCCATATTCGCCGACAAAAAATTCCTTGATTAAAGGGAGGGGAATAATCAGGTCGGCTAGTTTAATTGCCCAGGGATTAATGTATTCTCCAAAAACCACATCTTCCATAAAACCGACCCCATTGCCAGCTGCCCAGACCCCCACCACTTGGTAGAGCAGCCAGAGGACAAAGAAGAGGACAGGGAGGCCGGTAAGAGGATGTATCGTAAAATCGCCCAGCCGTTCCAGAAAGAGTGTGCCGCGCGGCATTTTTTTAACTACCGTATCATAGATGTCAATTTCCCGGCGTTGGCGCTCGCGGACCTCTTTGGCATTGTCCGGCAACGGTTTTGGCTTATATTTTTCTCCGGTTTTAGCTACCTGACCAATGGCGGCCTTCAATTCGCAGACCCCAATTCCGTCGGTAGCAATTGTAGCAATAACGACCACACCCAGCAGATCGCTTAATTTCTTCACGTCGATATCGATCCGTCTCTGTTCGGCCTCGTCCATCATGTTGAGATTAAGTATCAGAGGGAAACCCATGGCCTGCAATTGCAGGGTTAAAAGCAGAGTACGACGGAGATTTTTGGCGTCCGCCACCTGGATGACAATATCCGGACGTTCATTGAGCAATAAGTCGCGCGCGACTTTTTCGTCTTCGGATGAGGGAATGACACTGTTCATCCCGGGAGTATCGATCACTTCAAACTTCTGATGATTAATCGTCCCCGCTCCACGCGACATCTCAACAGTTGTCCCCGGATAATTGGAAACAGTAACGTACATCCCGGTTAGGTGTGAAAAGATAACGCTTTTGCCGACGTTGGGATTGCCAACCAGGGCGATCTTTTTCAGCCCCGAAAAATCGATATTAACTTTACCATGACACTCCTGCATATATTGCTCTTATATTACCACAATATCGCCGCTAGTTTACTTTTCCACAACAATAATTTTTCCCTTCATTCTGCGATGCCCCGGCCCACAGTAAATATCACACGTATACTCAAACGTCCCCGCTGTCTGCGGGGTAAAGTCCAAAACGGCTATCTTGCCCGGCCCGACTTCCTGCCTGATTTGCAACCCTTCGATTTTGATATCGTGAGGGCGGTCAACGCTGGTGAAATAAAGCCTGGCCGGACTACCTTTCCGTAAAACTATCGTTCTCGGAAAATATTGATAACATTTAGCTATTATAGCAACTTCCTGCGCCTCTTGAGTTACCGAAGTAGTTTCCGACATATTGCATTCTTGGCCGTTCATTATCACGGCAAAAGCCGGCAACGAAAAAAATACGATCGCCAGCAAGGCCGTGATTTTTTTCATTAAAGCACCCAGCCCCAGTTGAGGCGAACGATATCATCACTAACTTCGGTCAGCCCAATCATAAATCCGGCGCTCAACATGGCATTTTCTCCAGCCTGCAACATGATGCTGGGTTGAAGATAATGCTGCTGTCGGGGAGTAACCAGTCCAAAACTCTTTGTATCACCGAGCGCTCCCACTAGCTCAAGCCCCATAGAGATTGGCGCAAAGAAGCCTCCCGTTTTTGCCATTGAATGTCCATGATGTTCCATTTGGTCCTCACTCTTGTTTTCCAGGGTGTAGAGAATACCGGTAGCATAACCAAAAGCGGTCACCCCATTGCGCAGGTCAGTTTCATTGATCCAGTTGAAGGAACAGTTCCAGGGCCCGAAATCATTGGAAAGGATCAGTCGTGTTTCGACAATTTTTTCGCGACCCTCCTCCGAGCCTGCCGCTTCTACATAAGGAGGAACGACCCAACCACTGACTTCCATTTTGTAGCGTGTGGCCGGATCAAGGTCCTCAAATTCGACATAAAGCGTTGGGTTAAGGGGCAATTTCTGGACAAACGGATTAAAGCGCGCCTCATAGCGATAACCAGTGAAGCGCCCGACGCCAGTTTCCAGATCACGAAAGCCTTCGGCCATAAATTCCAGGGCCAATCGATCGGTCGGAGCATATTCCAGCTCTATCATCTGCGAAAGATATTGGCCCTGACCGCCTTCTTCGTGATTAATTTTTGACGGGCTGGTCAGATCGGTCATGATCATCATTTCCAGTTCACCTTTGTAGATATGATGCGAATAAGTGGTTAAATAGCCGGTGTCGGCCAGCACAGCGGAAATCAGCCAAACCATCATCAGACTCAGCGTCGCCAAGAACTTGAAACAATTTATTACTGTGAACATTAATTCATTCCTCCTTATATTTTCGAAGTCCGTTCAGAAGTTCTGTTTTTTCCTCCAAAGTCATCTCCTTTCCATATTTCTCAATGTATTCTTTGAATTTTTCCAAAGTATAATTTTCCGGCGGGAGGAGCCGGTGGCAGGAGCTACACTTGGCCGAGTACAGCTTATACGCCTCCGACTGTTCCTCCGGGACACAGCCCGAGATCAGCCAGGTCAAACTAAATATTAATACCAATAAGCAGGCGTGTTTGCAGATCATTTGCCCCATTGCCCAATCCTCTTACCGCTCCAAAATTCAGCCAAAACTTTTCCTGCGCCCAGGAAATCGTCGGCCCGGCGTAATGCTTGCCAGTAGTATAATTGCCCTTGGCCTCCAGTCCGATCTTAAAAGTCGGCCGCAGTTCGATGCTCGCCCCGGCCGCGAATTCGTTTTCCGTTTTGGCCGCTTCGGTCAACTCCCGCTTAATAATATAATTATAGGAAAAATTCAGTGTCCGGATATCTTTCGCCAAGATAATTTTGCCTTCAAAGACGCCGGCCTTACTCAAATCATTGGGCTCGATTAATTCAGCGTATAACAGCGTGTCAAGCGGATTACTTCCCCGTTCACCCAGCCGGTAACGAGTTCGCAGTTTGAAGCCGTCATACGATAGGGTGTTGGCCGCCGCGGTATTGGTCTGCTTAAAGGTCTGATACATGCTGACATCCCAGTTGTCGGTCAGACCGTACTCCAGTTCCACCCAGTGCTTCCAGGTGTTAACCTTGGAGTTCGTCGTGTCGGGATATTCCAGCGTGTTATAATACTCAACCTCTGCCATCCCGCGGGGCATCGTGACATATTCATAAGTCCAGACATAGGAGCGCCGGTCAGCGTGGGACGGCGATTCATAACTTATGAACAATGAGCAAGAAACAAACAGAACAAAAAACATCAGACGATTCATCTGTAACATTTTTTTTACCTCCTTGATATTGACAATCATTTTCAACTACATCTTAAAAAAACACCCCCCTTACTACTGACAGCTTTTACAAATACCGAGGATCTCCAGCCGATGGTGGGAGACCTTAAAACCATGGCCGCTGGCCAAGTTGGCCTGCAATTTTTCAATTTTCGGATCGAGGACCTCAATCGTTTTGCCGCATTTCAGGCAGACCAGGTGATCATGGTGCTTGTGTCCGAAGAGATGCTCGTAGCGCTTTTTGCCTTCGCCGAAATCAACCTCCCGGGCTAGTCCGGCGGCCTTGATCAATTTTAATGTCCGATGTACTGTCGCGTGGCCGATCTCGGTATTGGTCTTTTTAACCAAAGAGAAAAGATCGTCCGCGCTCACATGCTTCTCTGTTTTTAGAAAAATATCAAGAACTGTGGCCCTTTGGGCGGTAGCCTTTAAGCCGCTTTTCTCTAAAAACCGAATGAATATTTCTCTTTCTTTGTTCATCCTGGATTAAGGTTAGCATGATTGAAATTGATTGTCAAGTTCAATTTACCTGCGTCTTTAACTCTGCAATAAATTTCTGAGCGGCGGTTGTCAGCGGCCGGTCTTTTTTAGTGATGATGCCCAGCGGGCGGAGAAAACGCTGGTTGGCAAAGCCAATCCCTTTTAACAAACGATGTTCTATTTCATGCTTGACGGTTATTGAGGGAAGAATGGAAACGCCGGCATTGATTTCTATCGCCCGTTTGATCAGCTCAATGTTATCGAAGGCCATCTTGGTTTTGACCTGAACATTGTATTTTTCAAAAATATCACGGATGGCCTGGGCCGTCGGGACCGTCTCCTCGAAACCGATAAAATCAAGGCCGTTCAGCTTGCGGATGTTGATTTTTTTGACTTTAGCGAAAGGATGTTTAGGGTGGGTGACCAGAATTAGGTCGTCCTGGTGGAAAATTATCTTCTTAACATTGCCTCGCTCTTTGGGGTAGGAGACAACCCCAATGTCAATTTTTTCGTCCAACAAGTCTTGATAAATTTTAGCGGCATGGCTGAAATCGATGTCCAGGCGGACCAGCGGATATTTCTCGATAATTTTTTTTATTACGTCGCTTAATTCATAAAGGCCGATGCTGTAGATAGTGGCGATTTTCAGGATTCCTTGTACGGTCCCTGCCATGGCGTTGATACGGGAAAAAAGATTTTGATACCCATTGAAAATCTTTCGACTCTCTTCCTGTAAAAGCTTACCGGCGGCCGTTAAATGAAAGCTTTTGCCCCGCCGCATAAAAAGAGGCGCGCCGAATTCCTTTTCCAGCTGTTTTATTTTTTGGCTGATGGCCGGCTGGGTCAAAAAATTTAATTCAGCGCACCGGGAAAAGCTCTGGGTGTCGACCAGATCGAGCCAGATTTTACAGTCTTCAATATGCATAATTGTTTTTAATTTGTTATAAGCGTTTCTTATGCTTATTATAAAAATATTTCATTTTACTTATAGCATACTTTGGCTCAAAATACAATCAAAATATGATTGCAGTTTTCAAAATAGGAGGCGGTAAAAAATGAAGAAAATGTTAGCGATTGGTTTTGCGGCGGTATTGTTTTTTGCGTGGGTGACAGAGGCCAAGGCGATCACAGCCTGGGCGCGCAAGTATGGGGCGGAATGTTCCATGTGCCATTGGAAACAAAATAAATTGAATAGCACCGGCAAAGATTTTCTTAAAAGAGGTCATCGCCTGCCGGGTGAGGATGCTAGAACAAAAGAAGGCGCCTGGGCCAACCTTAGCGATTATGTAAGCTTTACGCAAAAGATCCGTTATCAAAGCGAAACAGCGACGACTAAGCCGGGCTTTTTTGTAGAGGCGCTTTCCCTTTATTCCGGCGGGCCAATCGATAAGAATTTTTCCTTCTTTTTTGAACAATATCTGCATGAAAACAATAAAAGCGGTGCCGACAAAGAAAAATTGGCAGAAGCTTATCTAATGTATACTTCCAGTGATGACGATAATTATTTAACGCTGCGAGCGGGACAAATTGCCCCTTTCCTCCTGCATACTCATGGTACGGGCGGGCGCCTGTCTATTAGCCGGCCGTACGCGATTGAGTCGGATTCATTTGCGGCCAATAATCCTTATGCCACTCGCGGTCGGCAGTATGGGATTGAAGTGGCGAAAAATATGGGGGATATTTATGGCGCGCTGGGTTACGTCAATGGCACCGGCCATAAAAGCATTAATCCGGCCGGGGATAGCAATGCGGACAAAGATTTATATCTAACAGTCGAAAAAACTTTTGACAGCAACGGCAGCAGTATTGGTTTGTATGGTTACAAAGGAATCTGGTCGCTTAATCCGGCGGATGCTGCGACAACGGGGATTGCGACCACTTATCTTTCGACGGCGGAGACCAATTATTATCAAGTGGGATTAATTGGAAATTACACTTTATCAAGAGTTAGTTTAATCGGCGGCGCTTTGATCGGCCGGAATGCTCCTTCCGGAGGAACGGAGACGAATAATCTTGGCTATTATTTGGAAGGGAATTTGATGCTGGGAGAAATGGCGGCTTTATTCAGCCGTTATGATCGCTGGGATGTTAATACGGCGGTTAATGATGATGAAACCCAACAGGTTATTGCCGGGATTTCTTTTGAACCCATGAAGGCAGGCAGGCTGGCGATTGAAGGACAAGGAACGCAAACCGGCAACGGGGCGATGACCACAAAGCTGCTTGCGGAATTACAGTATATGTATTAATTGTGCTGTCTCTGTTTGGCACCATAAATATGCGTGGGGTAAAACTCACGTATATTTTTTTGTAATAATGCCCTAATGATGAAAAACATCTTCTCCAATATGTTATAATTAATCCTGGAGGTGCAATATGTTTGGACTCGGTATGCCGGAATTAATAGTGATTTTGATAGTCTTTTTACTGCTTTTTGGGGCGAATCGTCTGCCTGAAATTGGGCGTGCTTTTGGAAAAACTATCCAAGAATTTAAAAAAGGGGCCAAGGAAGCTTTAGAGGAACTGAAAGAAAAACCCGAAACATTAAATCCTAAATCATAAACAATATCAAAATTCTAAATTCAAATTGGAAAATTCAACGCAGCCTTTTACTGAACATCTCGTCGAACTCCGCAAAAGAATAATTTATTCTTTAGTTGCGTTTGGCCTTTTTTCCGCGCTTTCCTGGCAATTTGTTCCCGCAATAATCAGGCTCGCTTCGGCGCCGGTTGAGAGGCTGGTTTTTCTTCATCCGGCAGAGGCTTTCGGGACTTTCTTGAAAGTTTGCCTCTGGAGCGGTTTCTTCTTGAGCCTGCCGGTTATTCTTTATAACATTTGGCGCTATATTGAGAGCGGCTTGATGGCCAAAGAAAAAAAATATATCAAAATTTTTGCCCCTTTCTCTTTTCTTCTTTTTTTGATCGGGATGAGCTTCGGTTTTTTTCTGGCTATCCCGGCCGCAATGAAATTTCTGATAGGGTTTGGCCAGGGGTGGGTGGAGCCGATGCTGTCAGTCAGTGCATATATCTCCTTTATCGGCAGTTTGCTCTTCATCTTTGGCGCTTCATTTGAATTACCGCTTATTATTTTGTTCCTGACTAAACTGGGGCTCGTCAACACTCAAAGCTTGAAACATTATCGTAAACAGGCGATCCTGATAATTTTTATCGCCGCGGCGATCTTGACTCCGACGCCGGATGCTCTTACCCAGCTTCTTTTGGCTGTTCCCTTGATTATCCTCTATGAATTGGGGGTGCTCCTCTCCCGTTGGGCGAATTAGCTACAAAAAAGGATTAAATACTATCATTTAAATACAAAATTGTGATTTATTTTTTTATTTTTGTTCATAACGCTAGTGGCAATAATCTTGCTTTTCATGGGTAAAAATGTTTAAGCAAGCCATTTTTATTATTCTTCTGTTCAGTTATTTTTTAAACCAATGCGCCTTGGCTGACAGTGAGCTCTGGTCTGTTTCCACTTTTCTGCATCCGATAAATGAGAGACTTAAATTAGCGGTTATTCCCGATTTGCGTTTTAGAAACAATGCAAGTGAATGGTATTTTTTCCGGGCCTTCATCGGAGCGCAGACGGCACTGGATAAAAGTTGGGAAGGAGGGGCTTATGTGGCGCCTCTGGTGGTAAAAAATGGGGGTAATTGGACGACTAGTTATTTGTATTACACTGATCTAACTTATAAAAACGGGTCTCTCAGCAATCGGGCGCGCCTGGAGGAGAATTCCTTAAGCGGTGTGCTGAAATACTGGAATTCTTTGCAATTCAAAACTGCCGACTGGACATTGGGAGACGATCTGTTTTATAATTTCGCCAAGGGATTATTTGATGAGCATCGCGTCGGGGTCAGTTACGGTTTCGGCGCTTTCTCGCTCGGTTATTTGTTGAGGATGCAAAAAGCAACTGCTGCCGCCGACTGGATATACACGAATGTTGGCGCTTTTGGTTTGAAAATTGTTTATTAAAGAGGTAAACGGATGAAGTTCTCTGATAGAAATGGCGCTCTGCGTCTTATTTTTTTCTTTTTAGTTTTAATCTTCTGTGCTCCAGTTTATGCGCAAAAGGAAAGTCAGACTTGCCTGGCCTGTCATAAAGAAACCACGCCGCAGATTATCAATCACTGGAAGGACAGCCGGCATGCAAAAGTCGGCGTCAGTTGCTTTGAGTGCCACCGGGCGAAAAAAGGCGAACCGGACGCGTTCGAACACAATGGTTTTACCATTGCTACCATTGTTTCTCCCAAGGATTGCGGCCAGTGCCACGCTAAGGAATTTAAGGAACAGCAGGGAAGTCGTCATGCTGATGCCGCTTCTTTTATTGGTTCGCTGGATAACACTTTGGGCGAGATCGTCGAGGGCGGGCCGGCTGCTGTTTCGGGGTGCCGGCAGTGTCACGGGAGTACCGTCAAAGTGTTGAAAGACGGTAAAATCGATCCCGCCACTTGGCCCAATGGCGGCATGGGCCGTGTTAATCCCGACGGCAGCAAGGGCTCCTGCGCGGCCTGTCATTATCGCCATGAATTTTCACTTAAAGTGGCGAGGGCTCCTGATACCTGCGGCCGCTGCCACATGGGGCCTGATCATCCCCAGCGGGAAATTTATGGGGAATCTAAACATGGAATCAATTTTATGGCCAACATTGACAAAATGAACCTGGGTAAGAAAAAATGGGTATTGGGTAAAGATTATTCGGCCGCGCCTAACTGTGTTACCTGCCACATGGGAGCGACAGCCAATCTTAAATCAACCCATGACGTCGGGGCCCGCATAAGCTGGACCCTGCGGCCGCCGGTTTCGGTTAAGGTGGCCGATGCGGATAAAAAGCGGGTCGAGATGCAATCAGTTTGCCAGCAGTGTCATAGCCCCCAGTGGGTTGATAATTTTTATACCCAGTACGACAACGTGGTTAATCACTATAACGACAAGTTTGGCAAGCCGGCCAAAGAGATCATGGACAAACTGTTGAAAGCTGGAAAAATCACTAAGACGCCTTTTGATGAAGAGATCGAATGGACTTATTATGAATTATGGCACCACGAAGGACGTCGGGCAAGGATGGGAGCGGCTATGATGGGGCCGGACTTTACCCAGTGGCACGGGTTCTACGAAGTCGCCAAACATTTCTATGCTAAATTTATTCCTGAAGCGGAAAAGCTGCTGCCAGGAGTTTCTCGGGACATCATGAATTCCGATTTCCACAAGTGGAAGAAAGGCTTCTCCAAAGAAGAGATCGAGAAGCAGATCGAGTTTTACAAAGGTCGATATCAGCAGTAAACTTACCTCAATTTTTCTCCCGCTGGGCGTAAAAATATGCTATAATTTAACGTGAAATGCCTGGTTATTACCCTCTAAATCTGGATGTCGAAAATAAGAAATGCGTGGTGATTGGCGGCGGGGAGGTAGCGGAGAGGAAAGTCAAGACGCTGCTAGATTTTAATGCCTCGATAGTCGTGATTTCAACTTCATTTACCCCAGGTCTAGTTAAACTTGGAAAAAACGGGAAAATTAAATTGTGCAAACGAAAATTTCGGGATAAAGATATTAATCAGGCTTTACTGGTCATTGCGGCAACTGATGATAAAGTGGTTAATGAACGAGTTTCAGCCCTGGCGCAGAAATCTAAGATTTTAGTCAATGTTATCGATCAGCCGAGCCTTTGCTCTTTCATCGCCCCATCGGTGATCAAAAGGGGCCCGCTGGTCGTGGCCATCTCCACTTCCGGCCTGGCGCCGGCCTTTTCCAAATCATTGCGCTTGCGCCTGGAAAAATTTATTACCCCAAAAACGGGAAAAATCGTTGCCAATCTTGGAAGAGAAAGGAAAAAGCGTCTTGAATCTGCATCTGCTCGGGCTTAACCATAAATCTGCGCCGGTAGAAATAAGGGAAAAGGTGGCGATCACGGCTTCGCGCTTAAAAGAAGCCTTGAGCTCCTTTTCTGCGCATAATAAGTCTGGCAAGGTCATTATCCTCTCAACCTGCAATCGAACAGAAATCTATACTGTCAGTCATAATTTTGACGACAGTTTGAATTTTTTTGAGAATTATTTCCAAATCTGGCTCTCGGAAGTTGACAAATATCTCTATCGTTTCACCGGAGAGAAAGCCGTTGAACATCTCTTACGGGTGGCCAGCGGCCTTGATTCCATGATCGTCGGCGAAGGCCAGGTTCTGGGCCAGGTCAAAGAGGCGTTTAGTCTCGCCAGTGAGATGGGGACAACGGCTTCATTTTTAAATTCATTGTTTAACCGGGCGATAAGCTGCGGCAAGCGGAGCCGCACAGAAACCAGCATCACGCGGGGCGCGGTTTCTGTTGGCGGGGCGGCCACCGAGCTGGCCAGGAAGATCTTTGGTGATTTGGAATCCCGGCAGGTCTTGATTATCGGGGCCGGAAAGATGAGTGAAGCCGCCGCTAAATATCTGAAATGCAAGGCGATTTTTGTCTCCAACCGGACTTTTTTGCGGGCGGAGGAACTGGCGGCGGAGGTAGGGGGGGAAGCGATTAAGTTTGATCAGCTGGATGAATATCTGGCAATTTGCGATATTGTGATCACTTCAACCGCGGCCAGCCATTATATTATCAATAAGCCGCGGATTCAAAATGTTTTAATACAGCGCGATCATAACCCGCTTTTCTTAATTGACATTGCGGTTCCCCGGGATATTGATCCGCGGGTCGGCGAGCTCGCCCAGGTTTATCTTTATGATATCGATGATTTAAACGCGGTTGCGGCGGAGAACTTACATGGGAGGCAGATAGAAATCCCGAAGGTCGAGAAGATCATTGCCGAAGAAAAGGAAAAATTTTTAACATGGCAAAAAAATTCCCACAAAAAATTGTCATCGGCAGTCGCGGCAGCCGTCTTGCGCTGACCCAGACGCTCTCTGTTGTTGCCGATTTAGAAAAAAGATTTCCGAATTATGCTTTTAAAGTAAAAATAATCAAGACTAAAGGCGATAAGATCGTAGACGCCCCTTTAACTAAAATTAATGACAAAGGTTTCTTTACCAAAGAATTAGAAGCCGCTCTGCTGCGCCGGAAGATCGATTTTGCCGTCCACAGCATCAAAGATCTGCCGGTGGGCCAGCCGCCAGGACTGGTGATCGGCGCGATAACCAAAAGAGAAGAGGCGAGGGATGTTTTGCTTAAGAGGACAAAAATTAAGTTGGGGCAGGGAGCCAAAGTCGGAACCAGCAGTTTAAGACGACAGGCCCAGCTCAAGGCCTGGCATAGTGATTGGCAAATTACTGACTTGCGGGGCAATCTTGATACTCGATTGCGCAAACTTAGAGAAGGGATGTATGACGCGATAGTTGTAGCCATGGCGGGACTAAACAGATTGAAATTGGAAATTAGAAATTGTCCGCCAGAGGCGCCCGCCTGCCGGACGGGCAGGGATGCGCCTTTGGCGCAGAAATTGGACATTACGAAAATCCCATTTTCGTTGATGTTGCCGGCGCCGGGACAAGGCGCCTTAGCAATCGAATGCCGCCAAAGCGATAATCGAGCGCTGGCAATGTTGAAGACGCTAAACCATTGGCCTACCGAATTAGCCGTTACCGCCGAGCGGGCCCTGCTTTTTTATCTCGGGGGCGGCTGTCAGGTCCCGATCGGCGCCCTGGCTAAGATCCGCGGTAAAAAAATGAAATTAAAAGGGATAGTTGCCGATATATCAGGGAGGAGAGCAATCAGAGGCGCCCTGGCTGATGATAAAGACCAGCCGGACAAGCTGGGGCAAAGGCTGGCGAAAAAACTTATTAAATTGGGAGCGAAGGGAATTTTAAGAAAATGTCAGGCAAAGTTTATTTAATCGGAGCGGGACCGGGTGACCCGGAATTATTAACGCTAAAAGGCAAACGCTGTCTGGAACAGGCGGAGGTTGTCATTTACGATTATCTGTCCAATCCCACGTTGCTGCAATATGCCAAAGCTGATGCCGAGCTAATTGCCGCTGACTTTCGCGGTAAAAGATTTTCCGATGGTTCGATCATGAACCAGGCTTTAATTAATAAATTGATTGTTGACCGGGCTAAACGGGGAAAAATTGTCGTCCGGCTAAAAGGCGGCGACCCGTTCATTTTTGGGCGGGGAGGAGAAGAAGCCGAAATCCTGGCCGACCATAAAATTGTTTTTGAAGTCGTGCCGGGAATAACGGCGGCTTCTGGCTCTGCTTACGCCGGCTTTCCGCTGACCCATCGTAAATTTTCTTCTTCCGTCAGTTTTATTACCGGCCACGAAGATCCTAATAAAGCCGGAAGCTCCGTTGATTGGGATTGCGTCGCCAAGACGGGCACGCTGGTCTTTTATATGGGAATCGAAAATCTCCCTAAAATAGTTGCAAGATTAATTAACGCCGGACGCTCCCGTGCAACACCAGCCGCTCTGATTGAGTGGGTGACCCGCGGCGCGCAAAGGGGAATTTACGGAAATTTAGCGAATATCGTAACAAAGGTGAAAGCGGCCAGGGTCAGGGCGCCGGCTTTAATTGTCGTCGGAGAAATTATCAGCTTGCATAATAAATTAAACTGGCGCAAACGGCTGCCGCTTTCCGGCCAAACTATTCTGGTGACCCGCAGCCGGGACCAGGCCTCAAAACTTTCTGAAAAACTTAATCTCCTTGGGGCGGAGACGATCGAATTTCCGACGATAGAAATCGTCCCGCCTAGAAGCTTTGTCCCTCTCGACCGGGCCATTGCCGGCCTTAGAAAGTATAACTATCTGATTTTCACCAGTGTTAATGGCGTTGATTATTTCTTTAAACGATTAATTCTAAAGGGAAGAGACAGCCGGTTGCTGGCGGCGATCAAAATCGCGGCGATTGGTCCCGGGACAGCGGCCGAACTTTTGGCTTTTGGCATAAAACCAGATTTTCAAGCGAACTGCGATTATTCCCAGGAAGGCTTGTTAAAAGAACTTTTGAAAGAAGAACTTGAAGGGCAAAATATTTTGATCCCGCGGGCAGCAAAAGCCAGAGAAGTGTTGGCGCGGCGGCTCCGCCGGGCCGGCGCCAAAGTTAGCATTGTTCCGGCTTATCGAACGGTGAAGCCGAAAATCAAATTCAATCCTTTTGCACAGAAGATTGATGTCATAACCTTTACCAGCTCGTCAACAGTCAGTAATTTTGTCTCAATTTTTGGAGTGAAAAAAGCCAGGCGCCTGCTTCAAGATGTTAAAATTGTTTCTATAGGAAAGATCACGACGGCTACAGCAAAAAAGTTCGACTTAAAAGTTACAGCCCAGGCGAAGCGATCGACAATCGATGGTTTGGTTGAGGCGGTATTATGATCGACATCAATAAATTATTCTGCGGAAAAGAAACTGATTCTGATGCCTTGCGGTATGGCCAGGGACTCGTGGCTGCCAAAACGGCGGCTGAACGCCGTCCCGTGGTTGTCTGGAATACGACCCGCAGCTGCAATTTTCGCTGTCGGCATTGTTATACTGATTCAGAAAACAAAAAATATCCCGGAGAATTGACAACGGAAGAAGGAAGAAATTTAATCGCCGACCTGGCCGCTTTTAAAATCCCCGCCCTGTTATTATCCGGCGGCGAGCCCCTGGTTCGCCCGGATCTCCTGGCGCTGGCCCAATATGCGAAAAATTTAGGGATCCGTCCAACACTCTCTACCAATGGCAGCCTGATCGATGAAAAAATGGCGGAGAAAGTTAAGCAAGCCGGCTTTACTTATGTCGGGATCAGTTTAGATGGTCTGGAAAAAGTGAATGATGAATTCAGAGGAGTTGAAGGGGCTTTTCAACGGGCGCTGGCGGCCTTCCGCAATTGCCGGGCAGTTGAACAAAAAGTCGGTCTGCGTTTGACCCTCACCAAACATACCGTAGCTGATCTCCAGCGTATTTTTGATCTGATCGAGAAAGAGGGGATCAATCGAGTCTGTTTCTACCATCTGGTCTATTCCGGGCGCGGCGGCCGTTTAATGGCGGACGATTTAAGCAATCAAGAAACAAGAGAGGCCCTGGATATTATTTTAGCCCGAACGCAAGATTTCTATAATCGCGGACTTGGCATTGATGTCTTGACGGTTGACAATCATGCTGATGGTATTTATTTATACCTCAAACTTTTAAAAAAAGATCCGGAGCGGGCGGCAAAAGTTTTGGAGCTGTTAAAATGGAACGGCGGCGGACGTTTCAGCTCCGGCGTTGGCATTGCCGATATTGATCCAGCGGGGAATGTCCATGCCGACCAGTTTTGGCAGCATCATACTTTTGGTAATGTCCGTGAACGAAAATTCTCCGATATCTGGCGCGACACCAGCGATCCTTTGATGGCGGGGCTAAAAAATCGCCTGCCGCTTTTAAAAGGGCGCTGCGGACATTGTCGCTGGCAGGCGGCGTGCGGCGGGGCTTTGAGGGTGCGTGCTGATCTGTTTTATCATGATCCCTGGGCGGAAGACCCTGCCTGTTATCTGACGGAGGAAGAAATTGCGCCTGAAAACTAAAATGCTGGTCATGCCGTATTTTGTGATCCATGGGGAGGGGAAGAGAGAGCCTCTCGCCTCTATGCCAGGCCATTTCCGGTTTTCGATCGATGAGTTATTAAAAGAATTGCGGGAGACAGAACAATTGGGGATCAAATCAATTTTACTATTTGGCATCCCCAGGGCTAAAGATCCTTGCGGTCAAGAGGCTTATGATGACGCCGGCATTGTCCCCGCCGCGATTCGAGCGATTAAACCGGCTTTCCCCAAGATGAAAATTATCACTGACGTCTGCTTATGCGAATACACCAGCCATGGCCATTGCGGCATATTGGCGGGGGCAAAAAAAGTTAAAATTAATCTGGTTAAAACATTGGAGCTTTACGCCAGAATTGCCGTGGCCAATGCCCGAGCCGGCGCTGATGAAGTGGCGCCGTCGGGGATGATGAAAAAGCAGGTGGCGTCAATCCGGCGGGCGCTGGATAAAAATGGTTTCCATAACGTTACGATCATGGGGTATTCGGCTAAATATGCTTCAGCTTTTTATGGGCCATTCAGAGAGGCGGCTGGTTCAACGCCGGCTTTTGGCGACCGGACGAGTTACCAGATGGATCCGGCGGCGACTTATCAGGAGGCGTTAAAAGAGATTGCGGCCGATATTGCGGAAGGGGCGGACACTGTCATGGTCAAGCCGGCCCTGGCATATTTAGACGTGATCCGCGAAGCTCGCCGCAAATTTAGAAAACCGCTGGCCGTTTATAATGTCAGCGGAGAATACTCGATGCTGAAAGCGGCGGCAGAAAACGGCTGGATTGACGGCGACAAATTATTAATGGAAATTATGACGGCGTTTTGTCGGGCGGGCGCGGATATTATTATTTCTTATCATGCTAAAGACGCGGCGAGGATTCTCCATGGAAAATAAACCGAAATTAATCTTTTGGGAAACGACCAGGAGCTGCAACTTAAAATGCCTCCACTGCCGCGCTTCGGCCACCTCCTTAGTCTCGCCGGAAGAATTGAAGACGGCCGAGATGAAGACTTTTGTCGACCAGGTAGTCGAATTTTCTCGTCCCATCCTGGTCTTAAGCGGCGGCGAGCCGCTCCTGCGCCCCGACATCTTGGAAATTGCGCAATATGCGGCGCAAAAAGGCTTGCGGGTAGCTCTGGCGACAAATGGGACATTAGTGACGCCGCAAGTCGCCCAAAAAATAAAGGCGGCGGGAGTGCAGAGGGTAAGCATTAGTCTGGATGGCGCAACAGTCGCAACCCACGATAATTTTCGCGGTGAAAACGGGGCTTTTGAAAAAGCGCTGGCTGGCTTTGATAATTTGCAAGCTATCGGCGTCAGCCTGCAAATTAATACCACTGTGACCAAAAGAAATGTCGCTGAATTGCCAGAGATTCTTAAATTAGTTCTGGCTCGAAGAGCCGACGCCCTGCATATTTTTATGTTGGTCCCCACCGGCTGTGGTTTGGAGATTGCCGAAACGGACATGCTGCCGGCGGAAAAATACGAAGAAGTTCTACGCTGGCTTTATCAAAAATCACAGGGGACTGCGCTCGACATCAAGGCGACCTGCGCTCCACATTATTTCAGAATCCTGGCCCAGCAGGGGGCAGTTATCAAAAAAGGCGAAGGAATGCAGGCGCGGTCGAAAGGCTGCCTGGCGGGAACGGAGGTCTGCTTTGTTTCCTATAAAGGAGATGTTTACCCGTGTGGTTATTTACCGGTTTCGTCCGGTAATATCAGGAAGCTGAACTTTAAGGAGATTTGGGATAGTTCTCCAATCTTTGCCGACCTGCGGGAGACGGCCAATTTAAAAGGCAAATGCGGCTGCTGCGAATATCGCAATATCTGCGAAGGCTGCCGTGCCCGAGCCTATGCTGAAACAAATGATTACTTGGCCGAGGAGCCGTATTGTATTTATGAACCAAAAATAGAGAAAATGGAGGTAATTAGTCATGGATGCGAAAGATAGAAAGTTGTTGAATCGGTTGCAGGAAAACTTCCCTTTGGTGAAGGAGCCCTATAAAAACCTTGGCGAAGAAGTAAGGCTGGCTGAAAAAGAGGTGCGTGAGAGGATAAAACGATTTTACCAACAGGGGTTGATCAGGCGATTTGGCGTGCTGATTAACCACAAGACGTTAAAATATTTCAGCACTTTGTTAGGAGTCAAAGTCGCTGAAACGGAACTGCCCAATCTTGTTGCCCTGGTTACCAGCCGGCCGGAAGTTACCCATTGTTATCAGCGCCGGGGCGAGTACAACCTCTGGTTTACCTTTTTAACTCCAAAGCAAGCGATTTTTGAGAAATTTTATTCCCAATTAAAAAAGAAATACGGCGCGGAAAATATTTTAAATCTGCCAACGATCCGATCATATAAATTGCGCACTACTTTTGAAATATGACCAAGGGACTTTTCAAAACGGCGCAAAAAATTATTCCCGGCGGAGTCAACAGTCCGGTCCGGTCTTTTAGGGCGGTCGGCTGCGAGCCGATTTTTATCGACAGGGGAAAAGGTTCCAGGATATTTGACGTTAATGGCCGCGCCTATATCGATCTGGTTTCATCCTGGGGGCCGCTCATCCTCGGTCATGCCCAGCCTAAAGTCCTCGCGGCTGTTAAATCCGCTTTAGATAAAGGGGTCTCCTTTGGCGCTTGCACCCCGTTGGAAATTGAACTCGCGGAATTAATTATCTCCGCTTTCCCGTCGATCGAAAAGGTCCGTTTGGTTAATTCCGGGACCGAAGCGGTGATGAGTGCCATCCGCCTGGCTCGCGGGTATACCGGGCGGGATAAAATTATAAAGTTTGCAGGTTGTTATCATGGCCATGTCGATTCGCTTCTGGTTAAAGCCGGATCGGGTTTGGCGACTTTTGGTTCTCCCAACTCGCTGGGGATTCCGCGGGAACTGGCGAAAGAGACGATCGTTTTGCCTTTTAATGATGCCGCCGCGGTTGAGAAGGCGCTGACCAAATATAAAGGCAAGATCGCCGCTTTAATTATCGAACCGATTCCCGGCAATATGGGAGTGGTTTTGCCGCAGCCCGGATATCTGCAAAAGCTGCGAAAATTGACAAAACAATATGATGTTGTTCTAATTTTTGATGAAGTAATCTCCGGTTTTCGGGCGGCTTTCGGCGGCGCCCAGGAAGTTTTTGGCATTGAGGCGGACCTCACTTGCCTGGGAAAAATCATCGGCGGCGGTTTCCCGGTCGGCGCTTTTGGCGGCAAGAGAGAAATCATGAATTGTTTGGCGCCGCTGGGCGGAGTTTACCAGGCGGGGACGCTCTCGGGCAATCCGATTGCGGTAACGGCCGGGATCGCGACGTTAAAAATATTAAAAGCTAAAAATATTTATCGTCAATTAGAAGAGAAGGGGAACAAGCTGGCCGAAGGTTTATTATCGACGGCCCGCGCTAAAAAAGTTAAAATTACGATCAATCGTTGCGGTTCGCTCCTGACCCTCTTTTTCACTGATCGGCCGGTGATTGATTTTCCATCAGCCAAAACTTCTAATTTAGAAAAATTTAAGATATTTTTCCAAGTCATGCTGAAGCAGGGTGTTTATTTGCCGCCCTCGCAATTTGAAGCCTGGTTTTTAGCGACCGCCCATACGCCTGCGGATATCGAAAAAATAATATTAGCGGCGGGAAAAGGGCTTGGAAAAATTAGCTAAGGCAGCGTTGTTGTATCGTTGTTATTTCCCGCAGCCGCCGGGTTTTTAAGTTGATTAAGGGTGTTTTGGCTGTCAATAAAAGACGCAAACGGATCGCTGTTTGATTTTTTATTATTTTCGTCAGATGATGAGACTAGATTATTGAGCATGTCATTGAAGTTTTTTTGCAATTCAACCAATGTCGCTTGAGGATCAAGCGCCTGGGCCTGATTATTTGTTTTTGCCGTCAGCCCATCGGCTTGTTGTTTTCTCAACGTATTGATTTGCTCTGTCAGGGCGGAGACGCTGGAGATACCATCATTAAGATCAGACATTAAAATTCCCCCTTCAGGATTATTATGCTAACTTGCTGAAATTATAAATGATCGCGGCGGTAATTTCAAATTCAAGTAACAAAAGGCAGGCCGATAAGCCGGATTCTGTCATGCCCCGACGTTATTTCGGGGCAGGGACAATCATCTATCTGGGGTCATAATCGCTTATGACCTCGGTGCGACCTACTCGAGCGTTATATTAGCGGGCGAGCAACCCTGGCTCTTTTTGGTCTTGCTCCGCGTGGGGTTTACAACGTGACCGTCTCCGGTCAAACCGTCGGGAGCTCTTACCTCCCGTTTTCACCTTTGCCACCCCCCGACGTAACGTCGGGGGGGTCGGCCGTATACTTTCTGTTGCACTTTCCTTCAGCCGATGTTACATCGGCTGAGTTGCCGTTAGCAACCACGCTGCTCTTTGGAGTCCGGACTTTCCTCCCCGAGCGACGCCGTTTGCGGCGGAGTTGAGGGTGATTGTCTGGCCTGCCTGCTTGACATAATTATAACACATTTTCTTTTACAAAGTTGCTTTACGAAAACTTTACACAACAAACATTGACGCAAACTATATGAAATTTTACTCCCACTCAATCGTCGCCGGCGGTTTAGAGGAGATATCGTAAACTACCCGATTCACTTCGAGGACTTCGTTGACAATCCGAGTCGACATTTTTTCCAATAGATCATAAGGCAACCTGGCCCAATCAGCCGTCATGGCGTCGGTTGAAGTTACCGCCCTGATCGCAATGGTATTAAGATACGTTCTTTTATCGCCCATAACACCCACTGTCCGAATAGGGAGTAAGACCGCAAAAGACTGCCAGATTTTTTTATAATAACCGGCGGCTTTAATTTCTGTTACAACAATATCATCAACTTCCTGCAAAATTTTTACTCTCTCTTCCGTAACTTCGCCAATGATTCTGATCGCCAACCCTGGACCAGGAAAGGGCTGACGAGAAACAATGTCTTCCGGCACGCCCAGATCTTTACCTAACGTGCGAACTTCATCTTTGAAAAGTAAGCGGAGCGGTTCGAGCAATTTAAAGCCCATCTTTTCCGGCAAACCACCGACATTATGGTGTGTTTTAATTTTCTTGGCGACTTTCCCCGTGGTTGAACCGGAGACAGCGCTTTCAATGACGTCAGGATAAAGAGTGCCTTGCGCCAGGTAGGGGATCTCGCCTAATTTTTTGGCCTCTTCTTCAAATGTTCTAATAAAGTTCTCTCCGATAATTTTCCTCTTCTCTTCAGGATCAGTAACTCCTTTTAGCTTCTCAAAAAACCGAGTTCGGGCATTGATATTCAAGAAATTAACTTTGTAACGTCCAGTAAACAGCTCATCAATTTTATCGCCCTCATTTTTTCGCATAAAACCCTGGTCGATAAACATGCATATCAATTGGCTGCCGATCGCTTTATGGATCAGGGCGGCTACCGTGGTCGAATCGACCCCGCCGGAGAGGGCGAGCAGGACTTTATTATCGCCAACCTTTTTCCTGATCTCTTGAACTTGTTGATCGATAAAATTCGCGGTTGTCCAGGTTGGCTGACAGTCACATACAATGTAAACAAAGTTTTTGATAATCTCAATTCCTTTGGGCGTGTGGACAACTTCAGGATGGAATTGGACGCCAAAAAGCTTGCGCTCCGGATCGCCAATTGCCGCGTACGTAGTGTTATCAGTGTGGGCTAATTGTTTGAATCCAACTGGCAAGCCGGCAACCGTGTCTCCATGGCTCATCCAGGTTTGCATGATGCTGTCTAAGCCGGCAAAAATTGTCGATTGGTCGTCGAGGGCCAGGTCGGCTTTACCGTACTCACGTTTTTTTCCTTCTTTAACGTCGCCGCCCAGTTCTTTAGCCATTAATTGCAGACCATAGCAGATACCAAGAACAGGAATGCCGGAATTCCATAGTTTGGGGTCTGGTTTCGGAGCGCCAACATCGTACACAGAAGCAGGTCCGCCGGAGATAATTATTCCTTTAACATTTTTTCTCTGTAATTCTTCAATGGAAATGTCATAAGGAAAGACTTCGCAGTAGACCTTGCATTCCCGCACCCGGCGGGCGATCAGCATCGAGTACTGGGCGCCGAAATCAAGGACGGCAATCAGATTATGTTTATTCACTTATACATTCCCAACTGCTGGGCTTTCTGGTAAACTTTCCCTTCAGTTAAGAGTGATGGTGCGATAACTACGTCTACCTGCTGCATCTCTTTTAGATTAGCGGCGCCTAACGTTCCCATAGAAGTCCGCAACGCTCCGGCTAAATTCATCGAGCCGTCATCATATTTAGCGGGACCTAATAATATTTCTTTTAAACTGCCAATAGTCCCGACTTTGATGCGCGAACCGCGAGGCAGCGTTGGTGAGGGGGTGGCCATTCCCCAATGGAAACCCCGCCCCGGGGCTTCTGCCGCGCGGGCGATCGGCGAACCGATCATAACCGCGTCAGCGCCGCAGGCAATGGCTTTACAAATATCTCCGCCCACGGCCATCCCGCCGTCGGCAATAATCGGAACGTAAACATTATTTTCTTTAAAATAAGCGTCTCGGGCGCCAGCGCAGTCGGCAATGGCGGTAGCCATTGGCAAACCAACCCCCAGGACACCGCGGGAAGTACAGGCGGCGCCGGGACCAATACCAACAAGTATTCCCGCGACCCCTGTCCCCATTAATGTAAGGGCGACTTCGTAAGTGACGCAATTGCCGACCAGGACCGGAACCCGCATCATCTCGCAGAATTTTTTCAAGTCCAGCGGTTCCGATGACGAAGATTTATGTTTGGTGGAAAGAACGGTTGATTGGACGACAAAAATATCAACGCCGGCATCGCGGGCGATCGGTCCCAACTCAATGGCTTCCTGGGGGATGGAGGAGACAACGGCCGTCGCTCCTGCCGCTTTAATTTCTTTAACTCGTTTAATAATTAATTCTTTCTTAATTGGCTCAAGATAGAGTTTCTGCATCAAGGGGACATATTCTTCTTTAGAGATGGAAGATATTTTCTCTAAAATTTTATCGGCTTCATCGTATCTTGACCAGACACCCTGGAGGTTCAGAACTCCCAAACCGCCGAGTTTGCTCATTAATATCGCTGTCTGCGGGCTGATGACGCCGTCCATGGCTGAAGCGATGATCGGTAACGCTAATTTTTTTCCTCCGATAGTCGCGGTAATCTCCGTATCGTCGGGATTAATCGTGATAATGGAAGGGACCAGGGCGATTTCATCAAACCCATAAGCCCGGCGAGTTTTTTTGGCTTTTCCTAAAGCGATATCCATTTTTTATTTACCCTCCTTATGCCTTTTAGCCTGACTTTTATTGACCGTGCGGATATTTTTTGATTTTACAGCGGCTTCTTTCTTCTGTTTGACGGTTTCGATCATTTTCTCAAATTCCTCCATGATCGGTTCCGGGATCCAGACTTCGCCGCAGCTCTGGCAGACATAGGCGGGGACGTGTTCCATAAGATAAAGTTTTCCGCCTTGATAATCTTCGAGATTGATTTTTTCTAAAGAGAGCGGCCCGCTACAGGCTTCGCATTCACTGGGTTTGTTTTCTTCCAGCATTTCAGCGTATTTTTTTTGTTCAGCTTCAGCATGATTAATCATGGAGTAATTAGGTGAATATTATACACCTAAAAATTTTGCTTGACAATTTTTTTGTCGAGCGCACAGCCCTGACGAATAGTATTTGACACCGAAGGGAAAAATTCACTTCAGCAACCAAATTCTTCGCATGATTTTAACAAGGCATGGGAACCCCTTTTCCGCTTAATTTTTTTTGGACTTTACAATCTGGCAGATGTAAAAT
>JACRKQ010000046.1 GCA_016219705.1 Candidatus Saganbacteria bacterium
TGAAGCGAGTATTGTTGGCTGATCAAGCGGAAAAAGAACAGTTATTGTCTTTTATCCGATCTCCATGAATTAGCCAATTAAAAATATCAAGATTGCATCGGTTGAGTCAGCAATGTTTTTACCGAGCTAAACTATTACAGTATTCCTGACCAACCTCTTAACCTCTACATCCCTCTGGTATCAACCAAAAACAAAACCGGAGGTTTCCTACTCGATGAATTCTCCTGGGAAAACGGCCATCTCTTCTGTCCAGGCGGTTATCCGGCAGAATATATGCGCATAAATGAGCTGGAAATGGCCATTTCGCAATCTGTGAATTTTCGTGTTTTTGTGAAATTGGATGGTTTTGAACTGGTAAATGGGATTGGAGGAGGCCTGGTGCTCTGAGGGATTGTGGAGACAAGAACTAAGATGGAATGAACGGTTAAATAGAATTAGCCAACTTATCAAACGCGGCTTTATTATCCAATTCCGTAACGCAGATTAAGCGGCAGCCTTTTAATTCGGCGTAATATTTTCCGAGATCAATCCCGACCGGTTTTTCTGTTCGGACGACAAATTCATTAAACGTTGGCCCAGCAAAAACAACTTTATTCTCCAAACGTTTTTTTAAATAATTTGCCTTCTGCAAACAAAGTTCAGCTACGCGGCGCAAACCTTGTTTTCCCATGACAGATAGGTAAATCGTTGCCGCCAATGCAACTAATGCCTCATTGCTGCAGATGTTTGATGTCGCTTTTTCACGTCGTATATGCTGTTCGCGGGTTTGCAAGGTTAAACAAAAGCCCCGCCGCCCCTCAAGGTCCGTCGTCATCCCGACAACGCGACCGGGGAGCTGGCGGATCAATTCTTTTTTCACCGCAAAGATTCCTAGGCCCGGGCCGCCAAAGGATGGGGGATTGCCTAAAGGCTGCCCTTCGCCAACAACGATGTCTGCCCCATAATCAGCGGGAGCCTTTAGTAGGCCCAGAGAAATAGGATTAACGCTGACGATAAATAAACTGCCGTTGGCATGAAGCTTTTCCGCAACATTGGTGATATCTTCCAGAGAACCCAAAAAATTTGGCTGTTGTATGATGACGCAGGCAACAGAATTCGAACACGGAATTCTGATCGCAGATTGCCCTGATTTTGGATCATATGGTAATTCTGTAACCTTTAAGTCTGCCCCATTAGCATACGTTTTCAAAACTGCGCGATGATGGGGATGGACAGTTGAAGAAACAACGATCTCTGTTCGATTCGTCGCCCGGCAGGCGAGCAGGGCGGCTTCGGCTAGCGCTGTTGCTCCGTCATACATGGAGGCGTTGGCGGCAAACATCCCTGTCAAATTGCAAATCATCGTCTGATACTCATAGATAGCTTGCAGGATCCCCTGGCTGATCTCCGGTTGATAGGGGGTATAGGCGGTATAAAATTCTGAACGACTGACCAGATGATTAACAACGCTGGGAATAAAATGGCGATAACTGCCGCCACCGATAAAAGCAGCTGGCGAATTTTTATTGCTTGTTTGTTTAAGCTCCGCCAGTAATTCTGGTTCAGATAAAGGAGCCGGAAGGGGAACAGGTTTTTTTAGTTTAACTTGATCTGGAATATCGCTAAATAATTCTTCAACTGCAGCGGCGCCAATTTGTTTAAGCAGTTTTTGCCGATCGGCCGGCGTGTGCGGAGTGTATCGCATTAGTGCGCGGAGGCGGCAATATGTTTCGTATAATCGGCCGGAGAGAGAAGACTGTCTAGCTCGGTTGGGTTAGCCATTTCTATTTTGATCATCCAGGCCTGATCATATGGGGCGCTATTAACTAACTGCGGCTGATCATTTAACGCGGCGTTAACTTCAGCCACTTTGCCGCTGACTGGAGAATAAAGCGATGAAACGGATTTAACCGACTCAACGACGCCAAACTCATCTCGAACCTTTAATTCTTTGCCGACAGCGGGCAATTCAACATAAACTACATCGCCCAATTGATCCTGGGCAAAATCGGTGATGCCGATCGCGGCGATCTTGCCTTCAACCCTGGCCCATTCATGATCTTTGGTATATTTTAAATTTGACGGGACATTGTTATTCATCCTGTTTTCTCCAATCTGTCGACGGTGCGGCGACTGTAGGCAAAAACTGTCCCCGCGACGATAATCCGCGCCAAACTGTCCCACAGCCGGTCATAGAGCATTTTTGTCTGGTAGTAGGCATCAAAAAACTGGTCGCTTTTGTCCGGCGATGAAGAGTTCTCTGCATTCGGCGCATTTAATCCGGAAGAGCTCCTTAACCCCAGAAAACTTGTCGTCGCGCTGGTCAGATCAACGATCCCCCACATGAGGACAAAAAAAGAAACCAGGCAGATGATGTAATAATAAACCCGTTTGAGGTCAAAAGACATATTATAATTTTAGCGCGGATAGAAAAATTTCGCAACTAAAATCTGATCTTCCCAGCCCTGACGAATAGTATTTGACACCGAAGGGAAAAATTCACTTCAGCAACCAAATTCTTCGCATGATTTTAACAAGGCATGGGAACCCCTTTTCCGCTTAATTTTTTTTGGACTTTACAATCTGGCAGATGTAAAATAA
>JACRKQ010000048.1 GCA_016219705.1 Candidatus Saganbacteria bacterium
ACCAACTGAACTAACTGCCCTAATTCCTTGACAGGCTCGGGATAAAATGGGCGCCGTTGGGATTGAACCAACGACTTCCTGCGTGTGAAGCAGGCGTTCTGCCACTGAACTAGGCGCCCTCATAACCAATAACTTATATGGGCCCAGTAGGATTCGAACCTACAACCAATCGATTATGAGTCGAGCGCTCCACCCTTGAGCTATGGGCCCTTATAACCAATAACTTATAACCAATAACCATTATAATGTATTTAACTTGTCCACGCTACTACGAGCATGATAAAATTCTAGTGCGGATTGACTTTTGGGCTTCTCTGGTATACGTTTGTATACTATGGCTCGTGGAGGAGATTAAATGAAAAATAAAGTTCAAAAGCAATGATCGAAGCCGGCCACCGCGGATTTGAGAACCAAAAAATCAAGTGCGCCAAGCGTCACTTTGAGGTGATTGATGTAAGGTACAAAGATGTTGCCAGTTATGGAGATTTTGAGCGGGAATTGGTAAACGAATGATGAGGAAGCAGTAGCCTGCCTTTTTATATTCTGGGAATGCAGTTATCTGCTTAGTAGATTGAAGGATCAGGTTGGGAGGATTAATAATGATCGACGACATAAATTACGAACCTAAAATCGTGCTTAATCTTGAGACAATGACAGGCGGGTTAAAGGTTACCTGCGGAAGTTGTACTAACCAAAAAGGATTTCTTGATTGGAATAGTATATACACTGATAGCGAAAAGACTGATGGTTTGCGCAAAATGGCAGCATTAGTAAATGAATGGAAGTCCAAGGGAACGAAATTTGAAATTAATTGTGAGGGGCTGACGGAGGAGGAAATTAGGCTGGTGGAGGGAGTAGCTCATGAGTAAAATTAATAAAATTAAGGTCCAGGGATTAGAAATTGTTACACTTGAAAAAAAATGACTCGGATTATATTTCCCTGACTGATATAGCTAAATATCGGGGGATTGCGGAAATTGATGATATTATCAAAAATTGGATGCGGAATAAAAGTACAATTGAATTTTTGGGATTGTGGGAAAAAATCAACAATTCGTCATTTAAACCCGTCGAATTCGACGGGTTTAGAACCGAAGCGGGAAGTAACCATTTTGTTCTATCGCCAAGTAAATGGATAAAGCAGACGAATGCTATTGGCCTTTATTCCCGCCAGGGGCGAGGCGGGGGGACTTTTGCTCATAAAGATATTGCTTTTGAATTTGCTTCGTGGATCAGTGCGGAATTTAAACTATACCTGATAAAAGAATTTCAGCGATTAAAATTACAAGAAAGCGAAAAGCTGGTTGTAGGCTGGAATGCTAAAAGACTCCTGGCAAAAGTGAATTATAAAGTGCATACAGATGCGGTAAAAGAACATTTGATCCCCAAAACCATTAGTCAGAAGCAAGCAAGTTTTATCTATGCGGACGAAGCCGATATTCTAAACATGGCTTTGTTTGGTATAACAGCTAAAAAATGGAGGGAAAGGTATCCCGACAAAAAAGAGGAAAACATCAGGGATTATGCCGATGTTTCACAGTTGGTTTGTCTGGCAGGGTTGGAAAGCCTGAATGCGGAGTTTATCAGGCAAGGCATGGCACCGGCGGAAAGGCTGAAAAGGCTCAATCAAATAGCAATTGTTCAAATGAGGTCAATATTGGAAAGCTCCTCAATAAAACAACTGGAAAATGCCGTATGAGAAAATCTGATCCGAGCGCGAAAAACAGAGGACAGTCTATCGCTGACCATTTCGCTCGCGTCACGAAAATGGTTAAAATCGGTTCGGGAACCGAACGTTCCATCGATGACTATAATCTTTCTCGCTATGCTTGCTATCTTATTGCTCAAAATGGCGATCCCAGAAAAGAAGAGATCGCGCTAGCCCAAACCTATTTTGTCATTCAAACCAGAAAGCAGGAGGTGCAAGAGCTGCTGGTCGAAGATGGCAAGCGTGTTTATCTGCGCGATGAAATGAAGGAAGGGCTTTATGGTGGGTTGCGCCAAAAAGATATTCATGCCAGAAAACGGCTAAAGAAAGTGAAATCCTCATCTAAAAAAATAAACTAATATGAGCGAAGCAAAAAAAATCATCATCAAAGGCGCCCGCGAGCATAATTTAAAAGATATAAATTTAGAACTGCCGCGGGATAAGTTTATCGTTTTTACTGGTCTTTCTGGTTCGGGTAAATCTTCCTTAGCCTTTGATACGATTTATGCGGAAGGGCAGCGACGCTACGTTGAATCTCTTTCGGCTTACGCTCGCCAGTTTCTTGAGCAGATGCAAAAGCCTGATGTTGATTACATCGAGGGGTTATCACCGGCTATTTCGATCGACCAGAAATCCCCACCTAGAAATCCGCGTTCAACTGTTGGGACGGTGACGGAAATTTATGATTATCTGCGTCTTTTATTTGCGAACGTCGGAGTGCCGCATTGTCCCAAATGCCAGCGCAAAATTGAACGCCAGACACTCGATCAAATTGTTGACCAAATTATGTCCCAGCTGGCTGATTCTAAAATTTCCGTTTTAGCTCCTGTGATTCGCGGCCGCAAAGGCGAGTATAAAGCGCTGTTAGCGGATGTTCAGAAAGACGGTTTTCTGCGAGTGAGGCTGGACGGCAAAATTTATGAGATTCCCGATGTTCCGGTGATGAATAAAAAAAATAATCATAACCTGGAGATTGTGGTTGATAGGTTAACTGTCAGCTCGCACAACCGCCAGCGTTTAACTGAATCGGTCGAAACTGCCTTGCGTTATGGTAATGGTATTGTGGAAGTCCTGTCTGATAAAGCTAACGCCAAATCGGCGATCTATAGTGAGAAATTCTCCTGTCCCGCCTGTAATTTAAGTTTGGATGAAATTACCCCCCGAATTTTCTCTTTTAATGGTCCCTATGGCGCTTGCCCCAAGTGCTCCGGGTTGGGGGACAAGCTGGAATTTGATCCGGATTTAGTGATTCCGGATAAAACTTTAACAATTGCGGAAGGAGCCATTGCTCCCTGGGGCGAAGCGGGTTCGTATTTTGTGCAGCGTCTGGCCGCGGTGGGAGAAGTGTATGGTTTTGATATTGAAACTCCGGTGGATAAATTAAGCAAAAAGCAACTACAAATTATCCTGCACGGCGCCGATCAGCCGATAAAATTCACGCATAAAATGGAGCGGAGCTATTGGGAGCATGAAGGAGATTTTAATGGCGTGATTAACTGGTTAAAGCGCCGTTATTACGAAACAAAATCAGAGCATGTCCGTTACAATCTCTACCGCTACATGAGCTCATTTAAATGTCCTGAATGCCACGGGCAACGTTTACGACCGGAAAGTTTGGCCGTCAAAATCGCGGGGAAATCAATTGCTGATGTTACCGCCATGTCAGTAAAAGCGAATCAGGAATTTATTAATGGTTTGGAGTTTGATGACCGGCAGTTGCTGATCGCCAAGCCCATTGTTAAAGAAATTAAATCACGTTTGGCTTTTTTAATCGATGTGGGGTTGGATTATCTAACCTTGAATCGTGTTTCGGCCAGTCTCTCCGGTGGTGAAGCGCAACGAACTCGTTTGGCGACTCAAGTCGGCTCAGGTCTTGTTGGTGTCCTCTACATTCTTGATGAGCCATCGATCGGACTTCATCAGAAGGATAACCAGCGCTTAATTACCACCTTGCATCGCTTACGTGATTTGGGCAATACGGTGATTGTGGTGGAGCACGATGAGGAGACGATGCGTGTAGCCGATTATCTGGTTGATATTGGTCCCGGAGCAGGTCGGCATGGTGGAGAAATTGTGGCTACCGGAACGGTCAATGATATTATTGCCTGTAAAGAATCTGTTACCGGACAATATCTCTCGGGAAAAAAGAAAATTATTCAACCGGCAGAGCGGCGCCAGAGCAATGGCAAAGAAATCACCATTGTTGGGGCCAAACATAATAACTTAAAGAATATTAATGTCTCTTTCCCTCTAGGGGTCTTTACTTGCGTCACCGGGCTCTCTGGTTCCGGAAAAAGTTCTCTGGTCAACGATATTCTTTATAATGCACTTGCCAAGAAATTTTATCATTCTCTGGAAAAAGCCGGGGAGCATAAACGGATCGCTGGTTTAGAGCATATTGATAAAGCGGTGATTATCGATCAAACGGCCATTGGACGTACCCCGCGATCAAATCCGGCGACCTATACCGGTGTTTTTTCTCACATTCGTGATTTATTCTCAATGACGCAAGAGGCACGCATTCGTGGTTTTAAGCCGGGACGTTTCTCCTTTAATGTTAAAGGCGGACGGTGTGAAGCCTGTCATGGGGATGGTCTGGTTAAAATTGAAATGCATTTTTTGCCCGACGTTTATGTTCCTTGCGACGTTTGCAAAGGGAAACGTTATAATCGTGAAACATTAGAGGTGCATTATAAAGGCAAAAATATTTTTGAAGTTTTAGATTTAACAGTTGAAGACGCGTTGACTCTATTTGAAAATATTCCCCAAATTGAACGGAAGTTAACGACTTTGCGTGATGTTGGCTTGAACTATGTTAAATTAGGACAGGCGGCGACGACATTATCTGGAGGCGAAGCCCAGCGGGTAAAATTGGCGACCGAGTTGGCCGCGCGCTCCACCGGCCGCACTCTTTATCTGCTTGATGAACCGACGACCGGGCTGCATTTTGATGATATTAATAAACTTTTAGAAGTTCTCCATCGTCTGGTCAGCGGCGGCAATTCAGTCATTGTCATTGAACATAACCTCGATGTCATCAAAACCGCCGATCATATTATTGATCTGGGCCCGGGAGGCGGGGAGGCGGGGGGAGAGATTGTGGCGGCGGGGACGCCGGAAGAGATCTGTAAAAATCCGCACAGCTATACAGGTAAATTTTTAAAAAAAGAGGTATAATTATCTCTTATGGCAGAAGAACGAATCCCCCCGCAAGATTTAATCGCTGAACAATCGGTTATCGGCTCCGTCCTGCTTGATAAGAATGCGATTGCCAGAGTGGTGGAATTGATCCAGCCGGACAGCTTTTATCGCGATGCCCACCGTTTTATTTACGAAAGTATCCTCGAATTATTTGACAGGGGAGAACCGGTTGATCTCGTTACGGTTACCAACGGCCTGCGCAAAAACAACAAACTCGATGCCGTCGGCGGCTCAATTTATGTCGCCGACCTGATTAATTCCGTGCCGACGGCGGCCAACGTTGAGTATTACGCTAAAATCGTTGAAGAAAAAGCAATTTTACGGCGCTTGATTGACGCCGGCACCCAAATTGTGGCTAATGCATTCCAAGCGACGGAAGCTGTCGACCAGGTGCTTGACCAGGCGGAAAAATCAGTTTTTGATATCGCCCTTAATCGTGTCCGCCAGGGGTTCTATAAAATTGATTCCGTCATCAAAGGCGTCTTGGATAAGATCGACAGCCTTTATGATAAAAAAGAGTCCCTGACCGGAGCGCCGACCGGCTATCCCGACCTGGATAAGATAACGGGAGGCTTCCAAAATGCTGATCTGATTATCATCGCGGCCCGGCCTTCCGTCGGTAAAACTGCTTTTGCCCTGAACATCGCCCAAAACCTGGCGGTTAAGCACAAAGTGCCGATCGCTATTTTTTCCCTGGAGATGAGCAAGGAACAGCTGGCCCAGCGTATGCTCTGTTCGGAAGCAGAGGTTGACGCGCAGAAGTTAAAAACTGCCAGCCTCTCGGATACCGGCTGGAAAAAATTGACCCGGGCGCTCGGCCGTCTGTCGGAAGCGCCGATTTTCATCGACGATTCACCTTCCTTGACCGCCACCGAGATCCGGGCCAAAGCCCGCCGCCTGAAAATTGAGCGAGGGTTGGGATTGATCATTGTCGATTATCTGCAGTTGATGCGGGGGCGTTCTCGCGTGGAAAACCGTGTTCAGGAAATTTCTGAAATTGCCCGCGGATTAAAGACGCTGGCGCGCGAACTGGATGTCCCGGTAGTCGCTTTGTCCCAGCTCTCCCGGGCGGTAGAACAACGCAACGACCGGATGCCGCGCTTATCCGACTTACGTGAATCGGGCGAAATCGAACAGACAGCGGACCTGGTCGCTTTTATCCATCGCGAAGATTATTATAACCCTCAATCAGACCGCGGCAATATCGCGGAAATTATTATTGCCAAACAACGCAATGGCCCGGTGGGCACCATCGAACTGGTCTTCCGCAAAGAGATCGCCAAATTCTGCAGTAAAGAAAGCAGGTACGAAGAGGTTGCGTAAACTTTCATTTGTCATTGGATATTGGACATTGGTCATTTTGACGCCGGCTTTAGCGCAGTCCAAAGATGTCGTGATTAACGGGAATAATGTTATTTATGATAAAACGAATTCCTTGGTGGAAGCGGCCGGTTCAGTCGAGGTAAAATACAAAGATGTTAAAATTACCGGCCAGAATATTACTTATAATACAAAGCTGGATCGCGCCTGGGCCGACCGTGGTTTTGTTTTAAGTTATAATGACATCACAATTGAGGGGCAGTCCCTGGACTATAAATTGAAGGAGAGGAAAGGGACGGCGACGGATATTCACCTTGATTACCAGGGGATTGATTTATCCGGCAGGAGGGTGCTCCTCTCCCCGGCTGAATTTAATTTGCAGAATGCTTCGTTTTCCACCTGCAACCTGACTAACAAACATTACCATGTCACGGCTACAGATGTTGTTTTTTATCCTGAATATGGCTGGCTGGTCGCCTACTGGGGATATTTTTGGCTTGGTCCTGTCCCCCTGGTGCCGATGCCGACGTATATCTATGATCTAGCGGCCAGGGAGCGGGAACGCGGCAATATTCCCCCTTTCCCGGAAATTGGAGCCAATGATGAAGACGGCGCGTTTCTTAATGAACGGCTGGCCTGGTATCTGCGTCGTGAATTATCCGGTAATTACTCCTTATCTTATGCGGCCAAAAAAGGTTTTGGCGGCGGGGTGGAGACGGATTATGTAATTGATGAAAATAACCGGGGGAATGTCCGGCTTAATTTTAATAACACTGATCAAACCTATGGCGGGATGACCCATTCCTGGTATTTTGGCCCGGAACTTAATCATTCAAATCCCGGCGCTTTTAATTTGTTTCGCCTGCCCAAAAAACGACAAATGGAATTAATCTCCACGCTCTCTTATCATGAAAGGATCAATTACCAGCGGGTCAGCTTTTATCCCGGGCTAAATTTTTACAGCCGTAATATTTCTCTCCTGCGGCCCGAAACCATGCTGGATATTGAATTATCAGCCGGCATGATTGCCGAACGGTATAATATTCGTTTGGCCAGATACGGCGCGAAATTTGCTCTGACCTGGGATTTGCCGGAGACAGCGGCGGGCAAGATTACGCCGACCGCTGGCTGGGACGGGCGTTTTTACTCCAACAGCGCGCAATGGGGAAAATTAGGCGGCGGCTTGCGGCTGGACAGGAAAATTTTCAATAATGTAGATTTTAATCTCGGTTATAACCATTATTTTCTCGTCCAGGGAGCCAGTCCTTTTAATTTTGAAATGTACCGCTTCCGTTTGGCCGATCGTCTGACCTCCACACTGTCGGGTCTTGTCGGCGAAACGATGGCGACTCTTTATGTCTCTTACTATCTGGACACCTGGCAGCCGGAGGATATTGATTACGCTTTACGTTTTCGCATGCATTGCTATAATTTATCTGTGAAGTATCGTTCTATGCGCCGTGAATTTGAACTCGGTTTCAGTCTGGCGGGGAATTATTAATCATGTTCATATCTTTTGAAGGCCCGGAAGGCTGCGGCAAATCAACCCATGCCAAACTGCTGGTCAAATATTTGGCAGACCGAGGGAAGAAAGTTTTATTAACCCTTGAACCCGGCGGAACTCTGCTGGGAAAAAAATTGCGGGCGCTGTTATTAGATCCGGCCGGCCAGCTGGAGAAGACGACGGAAATTTTTCTCTTTGCCGCCGACCGCAGCGAGCACGTCCAAAAAATTATTCAGCCGGCGCTAAAAGAAGGGAGCATTGTTATTTCCGATCGCTACATTGATTCCACTCTGGCCTATCAATTAGGGGGGCGGGCATTGCCGGAAGACCAGGTGAGATATTTTAATATGGTCTCTGGCGGCGGTTTACTGCCTGATTTAACGATTTTGCTTGATGTCTCTTCGGAAATCGGCTTGGCTCGGGCGAGATCCGCGCATGAAATTGATCGTTTCGAACAGGAAAAAATTGCTTTCCACCAGCGCGTCCGGCAAAAATATTTGGAATTAGCCGCTCATGAGAGCGGGAGGATTAAGGTTATTAGGACTGATGATCAGAATATACTTGAAGTTCAAAAGAAAATTCAAGCAATTGTTGATGAGGCGTTGCATGCAAAGCAGTGAAATTAGAGAGAATTTTTTAAAATATTTTGAGGGCAAGGGACATAAAATTTTGCCGGGATCATCGCTGGTCCCCAAAGACCCAACAGTCCTTTTAACTTTGGCGGGGATGCTCCAGTTTAAGCCGATTTTCTTGGGGCAGGAAAAGCCGTCTTATAAAAGGGCGACGACGGTGCAGAAATGCCTGCGGACCAACGACATTGAACAGGTCGGCAAAACCGCCCGCCACCACACTTTTTTTGAAATGCTTGGTAACTTCTCTTTTGGCGATTATTTCAAGACCGAGGCAATTGAATTTGCCTGGGAATTTTTGACAGTCAATTTGAAATTGCCGAAAGAACGGCTCTTAATTGCTGTCTTTGAAAAAGATGATGAGGCGTATGATATTTGGAAAAAGAAGATGGATATCCCTCCCGATAGAATTTTTCGTTTAGGGGAAGATAATAATTTTTGGGCGGCAGGACCGACAGGGCCGTGCGGGCCTTGTTCGGAAATCTATTATGATTTGGGACCGGGAAAAGGCTGCGGGCAACCCGATTGCCAGCCCGGCTGCGATTGCGACCGGTTTCTGGAAATCTGGAATTTAGTTTTCATTCAATATAATCGTGATGGATCAGGCCAACTAATTCCCCTGAAACAGCGCGGCATTGATACTGGCATGGGTTTGGAAAGAATTACCGCTGTTATTCAGAAAGTTGATTCTAATTTTGATACGGATTTATTTAAACAATTGATTGATGACATAAAACCTTTAATAAATCCTCACCCATTAATTCCTGTTTCTGAACAGGTTTCTTTGCGCATTATTGCTGATCATGCTCGTGCCGCGACCCATTTAATCAGTGATGGTGTTATTCCGGATAACTCCGGGAGAGGATATATTCTTCGACGGTTAATTCGTAGAGCAATAAGACATGCAAAATTATTAGGGGGCGTTATTCATCCTCCTTTTTTATCAACATTGGCTCGTTCAGTTATTGATCAAATGAAAAAGGTTTATCCTGTTCTATCTGAAAAGCGCAATTTAATTATTGAGATTCTTGATAGAGAAGAAAATAACTTTTGGGAAACTTTGGATCAAGGGATGAAAATATTTCAAGAAGTTATTGCCCAACACATGCAAGATAAAATTATCCCCGGGAGCATTGTTTTTAAACTCCACGATACATTCGGTTTCCCAATAGAATTATCCAGAGAAATTGCCAGTGAAGCTGGTTTTAAGCTCGACGAAGCCGGTTTTCAAAAGGCGATGAAGGCACAGCGCGATCGCGGGCGCCAAGCGGGGATTGCCGGCGAAAAACAAAAATTACTCTCTTTGGCTCTTGAACATATCAACTCGACAAAATTTGTTGGTTATGAGAAAACGACTGATGAAGGGAAAGTCTTAGTTGCTGTCCCCGGACAAAATTTAATTATTCTTGATAAGACGCCTTTTTATGGTGAAAGCGGCGGGCAAGCGGGGGATACTGGATTGTTATCGTTGGGAGAAACCGAGGTGCGGGTGGTTGATACTTTGATTACTCCTAAAGGCGTAATTGTCCATGAAGTCGATAAATTAGCCGGCCTAAAGGAAGGGAAAAAGGTCAAAGCGATTGTTGATGCGGCCAAGCGTCAGGCGACTGCCAAACACCACACGGCGACGCATCTCTTGCACAAAGCTTTACGCGAAGTTTTAGGCGGCCACATTAAACAAGCCGGGTCCTATGTCGGTCCCGATAAGCTCCGTTTTGATTTTAGCCACTTTGCCGCCATCAGCCGCGATGACCTAATTAAAGTTGAAACCCTGGTCAACCAAAAGATACATGAGAAAATAAAAATTGAAACCTTGCAAAAAGATTATCAAGATGCCTTAAAATTGGGGGCAACTGCTTTATTCAACGAGAAATACGGCGACCAGGTGCGCGTTGTCCGTATTGATAATTTTAGTCTGGAACTTTGCGGCGGCACCCATGTCCAATCAACCGGAGAACTTCTCTTTTTTAAGATCATCAATGAAAGCGCTTTGGGAGCGGGGGTGCGCCGCATCGAAGCTTTGGCCGGACAGGCGGCGAAAGTCCAGGTGATTTATCAGGCAAAATCTCTACGCGATGAAATCGAAAAGTTAATCAACCATTATCGTCTGGTGGAGCTGGAAAAAGAAAATTTGGGCGGCGAAAAATTTACCGAGACGAATATTTTTCAGATCGAATTGACCGAGCTTGACCGTTTAAGTTCCGCGGTCGATGGCCAGGATGCGATTAACGTCAATAAAATATTTGATCATTTGACCGGCCGGCTGGAGTGGCTGCGGGAGCGTCTGACCAAAAGCGAAAAAGAATTGCGCGACTTGAAATTAAAATCGGCCAGCCAACAAGCGGGTGATTTTCTTGGTGAAGTTTTGGAGATCAAAGGCGTTAAAGTTCTGACCAAAGAATTTAAAACTTATTCAATGGACATGCTCCGCTCGGTTTCTGATACGCTGCAGCGGCAGTTAAAATCTTGTGTTTTAGTTTTCGCTTCTAATTTGCATGACCGTCTCATCTTCTTAATTACGGTTAGTCCTGATTTAATGGCTAAAGGCTATTCGGCCCAAACTCTGGCGGCAACTTTTTCTTCCGTTACCGGAGGCAAAGGTGGCGGTAAGGCGAATAGCGCTTCCGGCGGCGGTAATGATCCGAGCAAAATTCCTGAAGCTTTAGACAAAGTCCGAAAACAACTGGCGATCTGATGCGTGTCTTAGGCATTGATTACGGCGAAAAAAGGTTGGGGATTGCGCTCTCTGATCCATTGGGACTGATGGCTCACCCGCTGACTTTTATTTCTAAAAATAAAACTGTTGAGGCTGATGCTCGCGCCATTAAACATATTATTGAAGAATACAGCGAGGTAGAGAAAATTGTGGTCGGACTGCCGAAAACGATGAAAGGGGAAATTGGCCAGGCGGCGCAGAAAGTCCTGGCATTTGTAGCCGCTCTAAAAGGCTTTTTCCCTCAAGAGATTATTACCTGGGATGAACGGCTGACGACTGCCTCTGTGACCAAGACATTGATTAAGGCCGATGTGTCGCGCGAAAAACGTCGGCAAAATGTTGATAAACTGGCGGCGGCGGTGATGCTGCAAAGTTATCTGGATAGACGAAGATGAGCAAATCGATAAAAATATTTTTGATCGTTCTAAGCATGTGTATTGGCGTTGCCGGCGGCGTTCTGCTGCGGGCGACAATCCTCTACCATCCCCCGATCACTGCCAAGGCGGCGGCGACTCTTCGAGAAATACTGGTGACTTTTCCCGAAGGGTCGTCAATTTATAAAATGGGAGAGAGACTGCGGCAAAAAGGTTATCAACAGGTCGAGAGTTTTCAGGCACTGGTAAAAGAAGGGATAACGGCGGATCTGCGCCAGCGGCATTGGGTGACGTTCAAATATGTTCCTTCGGAATCACTGGAAGGTTATCTTTATCCCGATACCTACTGGTTTTTTATCAATGCTTCACCGGAAGCGCTGGCCGAAATCATGGTTAGCCGCTTTGAAGCGGTAATTTTGTCTTACTGGCAGCAGGTGAATAAGGAAACAACCTACTCTCTGCATGAAATTTTAACGCTGGCTTCGATAATTGAAAAAGAGGCGAAGCAGCCTAAAGAGAGGCCGCTCATCGCGTCGGTCTTTTATAATCGTCTGCGTATGGGGATGCCGTTGGCGGCTGATCCGACGATAAAATATGCCCTGAAGCGGCCGTCAAAGAAAGTTTACTATAATCAATTAGAAATTGATTCGTTGTATAATACATATAAACGGAAAGGCTTGCCGCCGGGGCCGATCTGCAATCCTGGCATTGAATCATTTAAAGCGGCGGTGCATCCGACTAAAACCGATTATTTTTTCTTCGTCGCCAAAAAAGACGGCGACCATGTTTTCTCCCGCACCTGGGCCGAACATCAGAAGGCGATAAACTTTACGCGTTAAAAACGACGCTGCATCAGCGCCTCTAGGATCTTTTGTCCTATTTCACTATTGACAAATACCATGAATTCTGAATCGTTAAGTGCTTGTGGAAAGTGCAGGGGATAGAGACGGAATATTGGACCAAGCAGGGTTAGTTTCATCTCTCTCTCTGTATATTCTTGAAGACTAACTTCTTCCAGTACGTTAACGCGTTTTAGCAGTGAAAAGATTTGGTCGATTTGATCTTGCCTTAGGCCAAATCTACTAGCGACCGTATGTATCACCATGGCTATTGCCGGACTTCTTATGGCCAGATTAGAGTCAAATACTTGTACTTGTCCGTGTCGGAATTCTGGGTTATAGAAAACAAGATTTTTTTCGTCTGCAGAAGCTGGCGGGACTAAATGCGCAACGTCAACCTCCTGGGTATAATACATAATTTCTGGCACATCTGGAGGAATTTGGTGCGGTTGGGCGGCGGCTTTCATAGCGACTCGCAAATCATCTTTAGCGGGGATATACTCGAGAAGCAGATAGCGTCTTTCATTATGAGCATTAAGGCCGCTTAAAGGAACAGCGACATTCTGTTCGCCGCTGTAGCTTCTTGCGTCATCTCCAAGAACCATAGTCATCTCTTGTCCTGGATTCTTAGCGGCTTTATCTAATACCATTGGCCGATCCTGTTCATTCCTGATATTTAAAACAAAATGTCCAGCGGCGCATTTTAAAACTTGAATGGTATGATGTCTTGACGGCACACCCAAATCTCGAACAACAATATCACAACTTTCGGCGCTGCCCACGCTGTACATTTTGCCTAACTCAAGATATAGCCTTGTGTTTCCTATCTGTAAAACTGCGCCGACAACTTTACCAATATTTTGTTGTAAATCAGGCGATACATTGATTTCTTGTCGACGATTGTCATTGGC
>JACRKQ010000008.1 GCA_016219705.1 Candidatus Saganbacteria bacterium
AGTCGGAGAAGATTCCGGCGGCATTATTGTCGATGATGTGGCTGTGGTTTTTAAAATGGAGAGCCACAATCATCCTTCTCAAGTCGACCCTAAACAAGGCGCGGCCACTGGAGTGGGGGGCATTATCCGCGATATTTTTACGGCGGGAGCCCGACCGATTGCTTCACTTGATTCACTCCGCTTTGGCCCGTTATCAGAACCATACAATAAATATCTCCTGGCTGGTGTTGTTGACGGCATTGCTTTCTATGGCAACTGTCTGGGCGTTCCCACCGTGGGCGGCGAAGTCTACTTTGACGAGTCTTATACTGGTAATTGTTTGGTCAATGCGATGAGCATTGGTATTTGCCTGAAAGAAAAATTGGTTCGTGCTCAAGCTAGAGGAGTCGGCAATTCGATTATGTATGTTGGCGGTTCTACCGGTCGTGATGGAATTGGTGGCGCTAGCATTTTAGCTTCCGCTGAATTTGGTGTCGATGAATCAAAACGCCCAACTGTGCAGATCGGCGATCCGTTTACTGAAAAATGTTTGATTGAAGCTACTTTAGAGGCCTTAGACACGGGCTATATTACCGGCATTAAAGATATGGGGGCGGCAGGGTTGACCTGCTCGATTTCAGAGATGGCGGCGGCAGGTGAATCAGGTATGGAAGTCGAATTACAGCGGGTGCCTAGACGGGAAGAGGGGATGGAGCCGTGGGAAGTGATGATGAGCGAGTCGCAGGAACGGATGTTGGCGTGCGTCAAAAGTGGATACGAAGATAAAATCAAAGCGATTTTTGAAAAATGGGACCTTAACGCAGTTGTGATTGGAACAGTGACTGAAGGCCACAAAGTTGTGATTAAGGATAACGGAAAAGTTGTCTGTGATCTGCCGACAGCCGCGTTAGTTGATCCGCCCATCTATGATCTGCCATTCCAGAAACCCGATTATCTTGATGCGTTGAATAAACTTGACTTGAAAACTATTTCTGAACCAAAAGATTATAACGACGTTTTATTAAAACTGCTGTCATCGCCCAACATCGCCAGTAAGCATTGGGTCTATGAACAGTATGATCACATGATCCAATTGCACACCGCGGTTCTGCCTGGTTCAGATGCGGCGGTCTTAAGAATTCAAGGAATGAAGAAGGCTTTGGCGGCGACTTCCGACTGTAACAGCCGTTATTGCTCGCTTAATCCCTTTGTCGGCGCGCAAATCGCAGTAGCCGAAGCTGCCCGCAATCTTGTCTGTTCGGGAGCTGATCCGGCGGCGGTGACCGATTGTTTAAATTTTGGCAATCCGATGAAGCCGGACAGATTTTATTTCTTCAAAAGTTGTGTTGAGGGGATTATCGCGGCCTGTAAAGCTTTTGGCACGCCCGTTATTTCCGGCAACGTTTCTTTCTATAACGAGAACCCGCGCGGGGCGATCAATCCTACGCCGACAATTGGAATGGTTGGCGTCATGGAGTCATTGGACCAGCGCACCACTCAATATTTTAAAAATGACGGCGACGTAATTATTTTCCTGGGCGAGACGAAAGAAGAGCTTGGCGGCAGTGAATATTTAAAAGTTATTCATGGGCAGGTGAGGGGTGACGCGCCTTCACTTAGCTTAGAAGCGGAAAAAAATATCCAAGCTGCGATTTTAGAAGCAATCAAAGCTGGGTTAATCAACTCCGCCCACGATTGTTCGGAAGGCGGCTTGGCGGTTGCGTTAGCTGAATGTTGTGTCTCAAATAAAGATAAGATGTTTGGAGCAAACATTAATTTGGCATTAGGCATTAGGCATTCGTCATTAAGAAAAGACGCCCTGTTGTTTGGTGAGTCACAATCACGAGTAATCTTATCATGCTCAAAGAATAGTGCCGCGAAAGTTCTTGCTATCTGCGTTGCTAATAATGTTCCAGCTGTTCGAATTGGTGAAATTGGTGGCAGGAATCTGAAAATCAATAAATTAATTGATTTGCCGGTGAGTAAGCTCTCTTCAACCTGGCGTAATGGTTTGACTGATCAAATAAAGGGGAGCAAATGAAAATTGTAATCACTGGACTTCCCCAGGCCGGTCAACAAGAACTTTTTAGCTCTTTAGTCGGGACCCCCATGGACCTGATCCGCCAAAAACCGTTGGTCGTTGTTGTCAATACTAGCGCTGATGCGGCTCAAGAAGCAGCTTTAGTGGAAAAATTACGGAAGCAACTTCATTGCCCCGTCTTGGCGGTCAATGCGGGGCTGGAAGCGGAAATCTTGCAGTTGCCAGCTAATGAACAGGTTGAGTATTTAAAAAGTTTAGGGATTGATGAACCGGCTTTGGTTAAGATGAACCGCTTGACCTTTGAAGGCTTAGGCTTAATATCTTTCTTTACTGTCGGAGAAGATGAAGTCCGCGCTTGGCCAATACGGCGTGGGGCAGCGGCTCCCGAGGCTGGTGGAGCGATCCATACTGATATTGCCAAAGGTTTTGTCCGGGCGGAATTGATCAAATATGACGATTTAATTAATTTAGGTTCCGAAGCAAAAGTTAAAGAAGCGGGTAAATTTTCTCTCAAAGGGAAAGATTATATAGTTGAGGACAGCGACATCTTAAATTTTCGATTTAATATCTGATTTCAATTGGGGGTAGATATGAATCGTAAAGAATTGTTAAGGAGAACGCTCCTGATTGGTTTTGTTTTTCTTTCTCTTGGCGGTTGGCTGCTGCATTTAAGAATTCATCAACCGTTTGCCCATAACTATAATCTTATCCCTTATATTTCCGGGATTATCAGTCTTTTTGTTTTGACGCTGCTTTTTAGTTTTCGTAAAACTGTCGCTTATGCTTACGCCATCAATGGGATATTAGTGATCATTGGCACCATTGTCATGGCTCATTTTTCTGTAGTGAATTTTAAGGGCCCATTAACGCTTAGTGCTATTTTATTAAACACTTTGCTGGCTGATATCTTCCTCTTGTGGGGAAAGCTTGTCGTGGGGAAGGCAATCTTTGATTTGGAAATATTATCAACTGACCAGGAAGTTGTCTCTCCTGGTCGCTATTTTCGCTATCCCAATATGGGTTGGTGGTACATACATTTAGTTGCGTTATCAATTGTTTATATTTTAGGTAACATTCTCTGGAAATAAGTGATGCGGTAATATGTCAATAGGCGATATTGAATTTAGAATTTGCATAAATTGGCACACCAAGCCTAAGAGTCCATTGGGACAAGATTAAAAACGATCAGGAACCTTGAAAATTAAATAGTTGCGGACCTCCTTTCAG
>JACRKQ010000050.1 GCA_016219705.1 Candidatus Saganbacteria bacterium
GAAGAGATCAGGCTGCTAACTAACTTCCAGATGGATTCGAAGAATGGCCTCTCGGTCTTCCTGCTGGGACATCCTGTCCTTAAAGCCCGCTTGAAACTCCCGCCTTACGCCGCCCTGAAGCAGCGGCTCTCTTTTAATTATCACCTCACTGGCCTGGAACAGGACGAAGTAGAACCGTACATAACTCAACGTTTGCAGGCGGCGGGCAGAATCCAGCCTCTTTTTACCGCTGAAGCAGTGGCCTTACTTTTCAATTATGCCAAGGGACTGCCTCGGATTATCAATACCCTGGCGTATGAAGCGATTTATGTCGCTACTGATCAGAAGAAAACCATGATTGATGAAAATTTAATTGAAAATATTATTCAAGAGTGGGATAACCTTTAAAGTTTTCAGACTTGTCCGCCTGTGGCGGGCTTGCCAGCTCTACGAGCCGTAGGCCGGAGGTGGGGTATTTTAATCTGGGACTTTAGGGGTAGATTAATTCGGGACGTAACAAATTACCTCGCATTCTTCCTGATCATAAATGAACAAACTGGTTGGCCGCCGCCGGCGTCCAAACCGCTGTCCCGCCGGTCAGCGCGTCGTAAAGTATAAAAGCGTCCCCTTAATCTTACTAAATCCGAAATCCGAATGTCCGAAATCCGAACTCGGTCATTCGGATTTCGCTTCAGCTGCGTTAATTATAGACAGGGGAGAGAGGGGCGGTCAAGGGGGCCCAGTATGTTGTAATTTACCTAATTGAATGGTAAACTTTTAGTAGATTTGGGGGTGATCTTATGGTTGTTGAAGTTGTTTATGAAAGAGGCGCCTTGCGACTGGTGAAGCCGTTGGAAGGCCTGGAAGAAGGCCAAAGATTTGATATTGAAATATTACCAGGGAAAACACCTTGGAAAGGAGCGCTGAAAGAATTGAAATCGACTTCAGTTGAATTACAGAATAAAATAGGTGAAGCTTGGAGTAATAAGTATGTATCTGATTGATACCTGCATATTCCTGGAAATTTTGCTTGATCAAAAGAAGTCCGCTGATTGTGAAAGATTGCTAAAGAAAATTAAAGACGGTAAAGTTAAAGGGTATGTAACTGCTTTTTCCCTTCACAGCATTGAAGTAATCCTCTCTCGTTTCAAGAAAATGACTGCGTTAGAATTATTTTTAGAAGATGTGTTAACTTTAACAAATCTGGAAATTATTTATACCGATATTGTGGATGAATTAAAAATAGTGAAAAATATGCGCGATTCCCCCCTTGATTTTGATGATTCTATGCAATATTACGTGGCTAAAACGAGATCTTTGAAATTAGTGAGCTTTGATAAGGATTTTGACCAAACTGATTTAAAAAGAATTGAACCGCAATTCATCTGATGTTCTCTGCGTCTAAACCGCTGTCCCGCCGGTCAGCGCGTCGTAAAGTATAAAAGCGTCCCCTTAATCTTAAAATCCGAAATCCGAATGTCCGAAATTCGAACTCGGTCATTCGGATTTCGCTTCAGCTGCGTTAATTATAGACAGGGGTGGGAGGGGAGGTCACGCTATCTCCCGGGAATGAAAAGATGCTTCATTAATGCAAGTTTTTCCCTATTTATTACGATATTATTAATGTAAAGGGGTAATACTCTATGGGTCGTGCGCCAACAATTGATATAAATCCCAGACTTAGACTGGTCAACACCTCCGCTCAACAGAGACGGTTAGCGCTGCTGCGTCAAATTCTTGGCCCGCTGTATTCCACCCTTACATCATTGCAAAACTATTCCCCTCTGTTAGCATCAAGAGAAAAAATTAATCTGCTGATTAGAGAAGTTTCCTCCATTGAAAGGAATCCGCTTTCCGCTACTCGTGAAAGATTACACAGTTTGGCCGGTGCAGTGCGTCTCTTATCTGCCCAAGCAGAAGAGAGAAGTCGAGATTCCAATCTCTCCCCCACAGACAAACAAACACTTAGAGATGCTAGCGCTCGTTTGCGGCAAGCCGCTACTGAACTGGAGACAATTGAAACCGCTAAGGAAACAGAATCTCGTCCAGAAGCTGTCCGCACACCTCCTCCCGCAAACAATAATGCCGCCGTTAGTCTTAATATCAACGCCAGTCCAGCTAATGATAATGCATTATCCTTCTCCCGCGCCGCCCAGAGCCAGTTAATTGGTGGACAGCTAACTATTGGCAACCATGAATTCCGAATAACATTTGACCTGCGCCAGATCATGGAGAGAATACAGCAACATCAAGGAGAGCGGGCCGATCTGGCTAGGGAGTTAGTGAGGGGGCTGGCAACTTCTGCCGTTAGCAGAACAAGAAGTGGCCGTCTTAACCCGGAAGCCGAAGCCACCGCCCAACTTCTCCTCTCTCTTGTCGTTGAAAAACTTGTCAGAGAAAATGTTTCAACTGATTCCCGCTCCGGCAATCCCATTAACCAAAAATCAATTGAGACTATCATCAATGAGATCAACCAGCAGCTCCAGCGTGTTGTCGCTAATGTCCACGCCGCCATCGCACCGCAAGGCGAACACGAAACTTTAACTAATGCTGGGAGAGAGCGACTAGTTGAAGATCGCTTGGCAGAACGAAGAGTCGAAACTGCCCCGGTTCGCAACCAGGCGCCAGAAAATAGTGCTACGATTATGGTCACTCTCACTCGAACCAATATAGACATTCAAGCCCGATTGCAGCAGACCAGCCTGGTTGAAACAGCCAGGCGAATAATCGGCACAGCAATCGCCGACAATCCGAATTCAGGCGCCAGGGCTATCTCCCATCTACTTGATGTCGCCAGCCATAATAGCGACCGCACTTCGACTCAACAACAATCGGCCAACCGTTTTGTCCACGAAGTTTTTAGTCCGATGGCGACCACCCGCACCTGGTTAACAGCGCCAGTGGTCCAAGAAATTATTCGTTCTATTGCGGCCGCGCCGAGCGCTGTCGTCGTCGGTCCAACAGCCGCCCGAGTAGCAATCGGCCAGATGATTTTAGCGCAGGCGCCCAATGCCGCCCTCCCCGATTTACTCGCCGCTCAGGCCAAAGCGACGACAAATGGGGCGCGAGAAATTTTGGCCGAAATTATCAGGGAAGTTGCTCGAACCCAAGCCGGCGGGCGTTATGTCCTGACCGCCCTGGCCGCGAATGATAAAACCCTGGCCGCCTCACCTCTGCGCAATGAGATCATGGTCGAGGCCGCTCGCGGTTATCGGATCCGGGCCAATCAGAACAGAAATGCCGGCACAGACACTGCCGCCTCTACCAGTTTAATCGCTTCAACCCCGCAAGAGAGGTTGGATCGTCTCGCAGTAATGGCCGCTCGCAATAATGTCGCTCAAATAACCGACAAAGATCTGACTGCCGGTAAGGCTGAAAGTTTGCTTAAATTTGTCGTCAGCATGGAGCGCGTTGCCCAGCGCATGGGCAATAACAATCTTGCCGTTTTGGAAAACAAAGCGGCAGCCAAACCCGTCAGACAGCCGGTCCGCTCGGTTGCCAGCCGATTTACTCCGGCCGCGGCAAATAATCGTCCGGCCAAAGCGGCCGCCGCATTGGACAAAACCGTCGCCGCCCGCCGCGCGTTAACGGAAATGCTTGACGCCCAAAAAACTTTTGACTGGTCGATTCCACCAGAAGTTTATGACCGCGTCGGCGCTTATTATTCCGCCATGGCCGGCCTCTCATCCACCCAGATGAAAGCCGTATTACAAGTGCCGGCCAACATCGATCGTCCGGCTGATGTTTCTCGTCCGGACGTCTTAAATCAGGTGCTGAAGATTATGATTGATAAAACGGCGCAAGCCCAGGCAGTCAATTCTATTAATCGCGTCATACCCAGCCCTGCCGCTAATATCGTCGCCGGCATAGCGCCCTCTCTGGTCAGGGTTTATGGTCTGCTCTTTGCCCGTCTGATGGCTGATATGGAGAGGACAGAAAATCTGCGCAAAGTCCTGGCTAAAAAAGGATATCTAGGAATATTGGTTAAAGCGGTGGACAATGGTCATTTTGAGGCGGTAATAGGAATTATCGACGTGATTGCCCTGCAAATTAATAACCACAGCCAGGAACAACCTCTTGATGAAGAGGCTATTAGCGATTTTGTGGAACAGGCGCTTGATGATATCCAGCAAAAGAACGCTCTTGTCGAACAATTTCGCCAGCCAGCGATGGCCGCTTAATTGTTTTGAACTTTGCTCTTTGCGCTTTAGGCTTTTTTGACGTCAGCCTATTTTTCTCGTATAATTAAATTATTATGACATATAATATAACTTTGATCCCCGGTGATGGTATTGGGCCCGAAGTTTCGGATGCGGCCAGGCGCTGCGTTGACGCCACTGGCGTTAAGATCAATTGGGAGATCGCTGAAGCCGGCGCTGATATTATCGCCAAATACGGAACCCCGCTTCCTGATTCAACGCTCGCCTCTATCAGAAAGAATAAAGTTGCACTTAAAGGCCCGCTGACCACGCCCATCGGCACAGGTTTCCGCTCGGTAAACGTCGCCATTAGAAAAGAATTAGACCTTTACGCCTGCCTGCGCCCCACCCGCTCTTACAAAGGAGTTCGCTCACGCTATAAAGATATTGATCTGGTCATCGTCAGAGAAAATACGGAAGACCTTTACGCCGGCATTGAGTTTGAAGAAGGGAAACTAGAAACTAACCAGCTGATCAAAGAAATTGAGAAATTGTCCAAGAAAAATATTCGCCCCGACTCTGGAATTTCTATCAAACCAATCTCAATATCCGGCACCAAAAGAATTGTCAAATTTGGTTTTGAATATGCCGTGAAGCATAACCGAAAAAAAGTTACCGCCATAAGCAAAGCCAACATTATGAAATTCACCGACGGACTCTTTTTTGCCGTCGCCCGTGAGGTTGCTAAAGAGTATGAGGGGAAAATCGAATATGAAGAACGACTGATCGACAATATGTGTATGCAGTTGGTCCAAAAACCGGAGCTTTATGACGTCATGGTCCTTCCCAATCTCTACGGAGATATCCTCTCCGATCTTTGCGCGGGTTTAATCGGCGGTTTGGGAATTGCTCCGGGCGCAAATTTAGGCAATGACATTGCTGTGTTTGAAGCGATTCATGGCTCGGCGCCAAAATATGCGGGGAAAAATGTTGTGAACCCAACCGCTATGATCCTCTCGGCGGTTTTAATGTTGGAATATATAGGAGAAAAAGACGCCGCTAAACGTTTGGATAAAGCGGTGGCCAAGGTAATTGCCGCAGGTAAAGATGTGACTTACGACCTAAAACCCGAGCGGACTGACCCGACAGCTGTTTCGACTTCCAAGATGGCCGACGCAATTATTGGGGAGCTTTAATGATTACCTTTTAATAAGGAAAATCAGGTTTCGAGTGCTATCATTATCGCTTTCTTAGCTATGAAACTGGCTGTATTAAGAAGCCTTCTAGAAATGAAAAGAGATTCCTTATCTTTTTTAGCTTCAGATTCAGAAAAATCTATTATAACAATCTGCGTAATCCCATATTTCGTTAGCGCTTTTAATTCGTCTCCTTGGACTCCTCGTGAATAATATGGCCGAAATACCTCACTCAATGTAGCTGCTTCCTGGTTTGAAATCGATCTGCTTTTGTCAAAGATTAAATCAATTCCAAATACTTCAAAGCATAGTTTAATATCTTTAGAGTCGGGATTTCTGAGAAAATCATCTAACAATTTATCTAACGCTGCTACTTCTGCATCGGTTGCTCCACTTAATTCATAAAAGACAGGCGAAGCATATAAGCCAAAATGTCTCATGAATAAACCTTTGTCCACAAGAGCCTTAGCCAAATCAAGAGGCAACATTTGGCCGCTTCTTGTAAAATGATAGTCCAATCTTTCTAATAAACTAAGATCGCTGTCAAGAATTTGCAATGCATGAGGTGTTGCAAGATAAAATCTTGCCATAACCTCTGGAAATCCTTTAAAATTTTTTATTTCTTTTTCACTGATCTTTGCACTAGCAAGAGACGCCCTGACCCTTTGATTAAATACACTTCTACCAACTCTTCCTGTATCCATTTTTTTTACCTCCTCGGTCCAATATTCATCAGACCATCAGAGGTATATCGACGCCCCTCCCCAGAAATTTCACTTTATTTTTTTTACTAAGAAATTGAAAGTAAGGCGTTTTTTTGTTTATCGTCGCTAAGCGAAGGAAGAAATGACCTTTTTGAAATATGTGATTTTTTTGAGTTTACAGCGTTATTATCGCAGATTTTCTGGGAGGTTATTATTTAAAAGTCTTCTTATTTTGTTCCAATTTTTTAACAATTTTACCATTAGGCACTCAACCACCGTCGGCTATAAGCCGACGGGTTGAAAAACAGCTGACTGAAGTCAGCTCTCGACCTTAAAGGCATCTTCTCCCGCCTCCCCTTCTTCATGATCTTCGATGTACCTTTTTATCATCTCTGCCGTCACATTCCC
>JACRKQ010000049.1 GCA_016219705.1 Candidatus Saganbacteria bacterium
GCCGCCCAATTGAATTGCCTCCAAGCCCAAACCTGGAATTTCTCTATGCTGGCAATGAGCCGCGTCCCACTCCCCCACTACCATTCCTAATAGATAAATATCTCGCCCTGCCAATCTCCTTTCCACGGACAACCAATTGTGATGATCTCCTTTTTTCTCTTCCCTTGCCCCGGACTGTGCCGGAGAAGATATGTTGGTTTTCGCCAAATGCTGTCGTTGAGCAGGCGTTCCTAATTGGGCCATTCTGTTTGCCTTGGGATTAAGACCCATAAGAACTTTATCTACATCATAACCCCAGGCTTCGAGTGTGATTATGTCTGACCAATTGCGGGCACAGGCCTTATTAAGCGCTGTCTGAAACGGTAAAACGGATTCTGGTGTTGCTTCCTTTATGAAACCATTCAAAATCTTATCGGAGTCTTTTTGTTCAATCTTCTTTCCCCAAAGTGAAGCAACTTTTAGCGGAGTCAAGGAAAAGGCATCGTTAAAAATGAGTACATTGACAGATTGCTGAGTTGGACCTAAATCACCCTGCGCTCTTGGCGTAGGGTGTGAAGGCAAATAAAAATATCCCCTCCAGGCATTATTCGGTTTTATCTTTGCCAATCTCGCCTCCAACCAATCAAAGATCTCCACCCAACCAAAGACTTTGGCGCAGAAGAGAATTTTTGCTACTAATAAACGATTATTATTTTTGATGGCCCAGCTTAACAATTTGATCATATGGCGCGGGGCAGGAGAGGTGCTTTCTACTGGGATGACCTCTGCTGGTTCGAGTATTGTCATATCGAAGGCCGGCAAATCGACGCCTGGCTGGGCCGCTGCGGCAATTGTTTTTTGCAGCATTATTTCTGATGTACACAAGGACTCAACCGCAATCCCCTGATGCTTGCTTAAGAAGGTTTTTAAATTATCGCCAACATCCGACATTTTTCTCGCTACCACATCATTGACTGCGAATTTGTGCTGGCCGATCTGCATTTCAAATGATGGAAAAACATCTACTCCATATTGCACCGGAATAACTGTAATCTGTTTTGCCCTCCGGCCCGCAATCGATCTCCCTAACTTTGTCTCCCCTTTGGCATTCGGTTGCAAAAGTTCCGCCTGCTCGGCAAAATTAGCGACCAGATAAACCCGGCCGCCATCAGGCACATGGGCGTAGGCACGATCTAACATTTCCAGCAATGAAGGCTTGTTCGCCGCGCCATTAAGGATTTTAAATATGATGTGGCTCAAGCCTTTTTCTCTCTGCGGCTTGACTGCCCCACCCCCTTCGCCCGTGCCAATCATTAAACCAACCGGATCCTGGTTGCGATAATTTACGCCGGCGATTGCTCCTGCTGTCAACGCTACCTTTTTTCGATTGCCTTCCAACAGGCGGGGATCGACCACCACCATGGCCGGTGAAGCTTGAGTAGTTTCAAATTCCGCCTCATAGACATCGTCACCTCGATAAACAAGTCGGCCGTGTCCGACACTGTCGCCGACATATAATTTTCTCATATTGCGAAAATCAAAACCGTGCGATGCCGCCGCCCGCCCCTTTTGCGGCGCCGACCGGTGGATGCCCTGATTGGCAAAACCGCTCGCCGAACCAACCTCCGGCCGGGCTTTTTGGCTGGCGGCTAAAACCAATTTAGCCAAACTCTCCGCTTGCTCATAAAGAGGATTAGGAACTGTTGGTTGCTGCCTCGATTCGCCGCGCCAGTTTTCAACCAGAAAGGATAAGCCAAGAATAAAATCATTAGCTTGTGAGGCAATTTTTTCCAAGAGCGTTAAACCAGCAGTCGTGCCGCATTTCCCTGCCGCTTTGGCTATTGCAGCTTTATTTATCAGATTTCCTGGTACTGAAATTATTCTATTTAACAATTCCAGCGCTTGAGTTGTTTTTCCCAACCTCGCCAGAGCGCCAGCTAGCGCGCAGATAAAATTAATTTTATGGTATTCGCGAAAATCAGCGGCAGACAAAGATTCTTTTATCTTTATTAAATCGGGTAGCAAAGCGTTGAGCTGTAGATCGTCGATGACAGCCAAAGCCTCCTTCATCTCGGTAGTACCTCTGTCATCGCATTCTAAAATTGAACGCAGACGAGCGAATGCTGCCATTCTTAAAGCGTTGTCGTCAGGAGAGCTAAAAAATTCTGCGACGGCTTCAGTATAAACTAGCGGTAAATCACCTAATTTATCGGCAAAATTACTAAAACCGGCGATTATTGCCCCTTCTGTTTGGGTCAGTCTCTCTTCTTTCCCTTCCATCGCCACAAGTTTATTAAGATACCGGGCAAAGAGAGGAATATTATCCGACATAACAAAATAATATTCTAGGCGCGCGCTTTTTGCTTTAACTGCCACGTTCCAAAGACCCATGATCTCGGCACAGTGGCGCAAGGCTTCGTCCCGATCGCCTAAAAGCCCAATTACCAGCGCGAAAGCCATATGTTCTTTCGGCTCTACTCCCGTGGCCTTTATCATTCTGATCCGGTCATCGAGACTTTTGAGCCTGATATATATTCCCTTAAACCGATTGCTTTGATCGGCTGAAAAATAATAAAGAAGCAGCTTCAGCGATTCAAGAAACGTTTTTGCGTCGCCAAGGCCAGATCCTCGAGCCGCCCCAGCCAAAATCTCTTCGTACTTGAGAATTAATTTCTCCTGATAAGTCTGCGCCTTCGGGCTATCGTGCTGGGTGGCTATTTTTACCTGCGCCAGACGGACTTTTTGCGCAGCTACTCCCAGCTCTTGCTCAAGGCTAGCCAGCAGCCGATCAAGCAAATCTAGCTCCGCTATCTCGCCTATTTGCCCCAATAAATCTATGGCTAGACCGATAGAAAATAACCCAAAAGAGAGAGAAGTTTCTAGTCTTTGTTCCAAAAAGGTTGTTACATGAGCCAAAATTCGGGTGCGGATAGCTTCCGGTATTTTGCTGGACAGAGGCAGCCGCCGCCCAGAGGGCGACACAGCCTGCGGGCCGTTAAATCTGCGGGGCGGCGGTAGTGGTCCAATTGTTCCGCTCATACATATATATATATATCGTTACAAATGGGGTAAAAATTGCACGAGAAAGGTTATGTTAAAGATTGTTATTCATCAAACCGTCAGATATTAGTTAGTTGTCATTATCAACCACAAATCCGAACCGTTTTTTTGGTTGAGCCGGCGGCTCCATTAATCGTTTTAACACTTTAAAAACAGTTGTAATTTCTATTTCATGTTTGGAATAGCCTTTTTCAAGTTCTTTAACTTTATTAGCGAGATCTTTATCGCTGGCTAATATCTGCCGCAGGTGGATAAAGGCTCGCATTATGGCAATATTAACTTGAACTGCTCTTTTGCTATGTAGAATACCGGAGAGCATTGCAACTCCTTGTTCAGTAAAAACGTTGACGTTTTTTGAATATTTGATTGTTTGTAGGGTTTTTTTATTGGAACATATCGCAATTTGCGATATGTTTGTTATTTCTTGTCTGGTTAAGGAAAACATGAAGTCTTCAGGAAACCTGTCATTATTTCTTTTTACTTGTTCGTTGAGGCGCAAGGTTGGCGCTTGATATAGTTCAGCAAGATCGCGATCCAACATTACTTTTTTACCCCTGATAATATAAATTTTGTTTTCGACCTTTTCGATCGGAATCAGTTCTTCCATTTTTTTTACCTCAATGAGGTTATAGCAATTTTATTGCCAGATGGTGGAATTTCATTGTAAAAATTGCACTTTATTTTAAATAAGTTTACGTACAACTTCGTTTATGTGGTTGAATTTTGAATAAATAGCCAAGGCCTCATCAAATTCGATTCTATCGCCAGAAGGATAGCGCAATTTTGGCAGATATAAATTAATTTCCAGAATTTCATCCTTTACAGAAGATAAAGAAGGGAATTTATCAAACAATTGCGTTAGTAATTTATCGAGGAAATGAGTTCTTTCAAGAGTTATATTAGATTTCATTAACAATGCTTTCAATAATTTTTCAATCGCTTGATGAAGATGATAAATGATGATATCGGCATGCCCTTTTTGCTTAATTAGTAATTCAGCCGTCTCAATATCATGCGAGGCTAGGGTTAGCCATTCCTTCACATCAGTTTCGTTCATACATTTTTTTGCCGTTTAACGTTATATCCTGCCAAAAGCGTAAATGGCTTTTCTTTTCTAAATCTTCTGAAGATGTTACCATCAAATCAAGGCCAAAATTCCTAGGGAAAAGAGATTTGCTGATTTCTAAAGCTAAGCCCTTCTTATCTCGAGAAGAATCATCCACCACCAGAAGATCCAAATCGCTGGAATTAGTGGCCTTACCCAAAGCATAACTGCCAAACAAGTAAATTCTATTCGGCTTGGCGGTGGTTTTTATCGTTTCAACTATTTGATTAATTTGGTCTTGAGTTAACATTCTTTTCAACCTTGAGTATATTATCACTCATTATTGAGTCCTTCGTCAATCGTCTTCGCCGCTCTTTTCCCATCCCCCATCGCGGAGATAACGGTGGCTGAACCGCGGACAATGTCGCCGCCGGCAGAGACCTTGGGGATTGAAGTCCATTGTTTTTGGTCGACGATAACCCCCCCCCATTTTTCTGTTTTCAGTGAGGGGGTACGCAGAGGAATGAGCGGGTTGGGACCGTTGCCGATGGCCACCACAACAGTCTCGACTGGGATTTTAAAATTGGACCCAGCCTTTGGCACCGGACGTCTTCTACCAGAAGTATCTGGCTCTCCCAATTCCATTTTTATGCATTCGATTTCAAAAACTTTCCCCTCACTATCTGCGTGATAGGCTTCAGGATTGGTCAGTAATTTAAATTCGACGTCCTCTTCCTCTGTTCTTTTGATCTCGTCTCTGCGGGCCGGCATCTCTTCTCGCGAACGCCGATAAATTATCGAGACCTTGGCCGCTCCAAGACGTTTGGCAACTCGAGCCGAGTCCATCGCCACATTGCCGGCGCCAACCACCGCCACATTTTTACCAACGCTTACCGGCGTTAATTGATCGGGAAATAAATACGCTTTCATCATATTAACACGGAACAAAAATTCGTTGGCAGAGTAAACACCTTCTAAACTTTCGCCGGGAATTCCCATAAATTTGGGTAATCCGGCTCCCGAACCAATAAATATCGCCTGAAAGTCTTTTTGCAGTTCGTCAATAGTCAGGACGTTGCTGATCAGCATATCGGTTTTAATCTCCACGCCGAGGTTTTTGACATATTCAACTTCGATGTCGACGATACTTTTGGGGAGGCGAAATTCAGGAATACCGTAACGAAGAACCCCTCCGGTTACGTGAAGCGACTCAAATATGGTAACTTGATAACCAAGCAAAGCCAAGTCCGCCGCACAGGTTAAGCCCGCGGGGCCAGAACCAATGACCGCGATTTTTTTATTTTTGTTGTTTTGATTTTGGTGAATTATTTCGGATTTCGGATTTCGCCCGCCTGCCGGACGGGCAGGGATTTCGGATTTTTCCCAGTCCGCCGCAAACCTCTCTAGATTTCCAATCGCTACCGGCTCGCCTTTAATCCCCAGGATACACTTCCTTTCGCATTGTTCTTCCTGGGGACAAACGCGGCCACAGATAGCGGGGAGAGCATTGGTTTCTTTGATTTTGTCGACGGCAGCTTGAACGTCACCTTTGGCTAAGGCGGCGATAAATGCAGGGATGTTAACTTCCACCGGACAGCCAGGGACACATTTGGGATTTTTGCATTGAATACAGCGTTTAGCCTCCGCGATCGCTTGTTCCAGAGAGTAGCCGACAGGAACTTCTTTGAAGTCCATGATACGCTCCTGGACGGAGCGGTTGGGCATATTAATTCGTTCATTATTCATTATTTATTTCCTGGCAAAAGTCGGCAAACGTGGTCCAGCGCTGTCTTTTCCTGTGTTTTGTAGATTTTAAGGCGATTTATTAGTTCAGTAAAATCAACTTCGTGCGCGTCAAACTCTGGGCCATCAACACACCCAAATTTAACCTGGCCAGCGACAGTTACCCGGCAGACCCCGCACATCCCCGTCGCATCAAGCATCAGAGGATTGAGAGAGACAATTGTTTTAAAGTTATGCTCTCGCGTCACATCCGCGCAAACCTTCATCATGGGGACGGGGCCGACGGCAAAAACGCGATTGAGTTTTTTGCCTGATGCAATTATTTCCTTCAATTTGTCGGAGACGAAACCCTTCTGCCCGGATGAACCATCATCTGTTGTTATGCTAAGTTCTGTACTTTGTGTTCTAAGCTCTCTTTCATATATTAATAAATCCTTGTTTCTTGTCCCGATTATCGTAATGACTTCATTCCCTGCTTTTTTAAGCGCTTTAACCAGCGGATAAATTTCAGCAATGCCAACTCCCCCGCCAATAACAACTACAGTTCCAAATTTTTCAACGTGCGAGGGGGTCCCGAGCGGGCCTAAAAGATGCGGAATTTCGTCGTTAACCTTTAAAGAATCGAGTAGTTTGGTCGTCGCGCCGACAATTTGAAAAATTATGGTGATTGTCCCCGCCGCTTGATCGACATCAGCGATGGTCAGGGGGATCCTTTCGGCTTTCTCCGTCGGCATAATTACGACAAATTGGCCCGGGCGGGCGGCGCGGGCAATGTGCGGCGCGTTAATAATAATTTTGCTCGTGTTTGCGTTTAGCTGCTCTTTGGCGATAATTTTATTCATAGAACATTAATTATAAACTATGGGACGAGAAGTGTAAAATTTTATGCTATAATAAAGTTTCTTATGCCAGTTCCTTTTTTTGATATTACCCGTCAGAACCGCGCGCAGGAGCAGGAACTTGCCGCTGCTATTAATGAGGTTGTCGCCTCCGGCAAATACATCCTGGGTGATTACGTCGCTAAATTTGAAAAAGAGTTTGCCGCTTACCACGGCGTAAAACATGCGCTTGGCGTTGCTTCGGGAACTGACGCCCTCCATTTAGCGCTCAAAGCTTACGGGATAAAAGCGGGGGACGAGGTCATAACCTCTCCCTTTACCTTCGTCGCCACCACCGAAGCAATCGTCTATTGCGACGCCACTCCAGTCTTTGCCGATATCGATCCCAAAACTTTTAATCTGGCTCCCGCCAAGATTGAGGCAAAAATAACCAAGAAAACCAAAGCGATCCTTCCTGTTCATCTTTACGGCCAAGCGGCTGATATGCCGGCTATTATGGCTGTCGCCAAGAAACATAATTTAATTGTCGTCGAAGATTGCGCTCAAGCTACGGGAGCCGCTATTGGCCGGAAGAAAGTCGGGACAACCAGTCACGCCGGCTGCTTTTCTTTTTTCCCGACAAAAAACCTGGGGTGCTTTGGCGATGGCGGGATGATCACAACCAACGACGATAAAACCGCGGAAGAGATTAAGGTTCTGCAAATGCATGGGAGCCGCTCAACCTACCATCACGACATTATCGGCTATAATAGCCGGCTCGACGCGCTTCAGGCGGCGATTCTCTCTGTTAAACTTAAAAGCCTCGACACTTTACTCTCTCGTCGTCAAGCCAATGCCTTATTTTACAAAAAGGCCCTGGCGGAAATCAGCGCCATTACTTTGCCTTTTGAATTGTCTGAAGGCCAACATTCATTTAATCAGTTTACTCTCCGCGCGCCAAAGCGAGATAGACTTTTTGGTTATTTAAAAGATAAAGGAGTCAGCCCCATGGTCTACTACCCTCTTTCTCTCCATCTGCAAAAGGCCTTTGCCAACCTGGGACACAAATTTGGAGATTTACCGGAGAGCGAAAAGGCGCAAACAGAAGTTTTATCACTGCCGATCTTTCCAGAATTGACTTCGGAAGAACGGCAAACCGTCGTCGATACGTTAAAGGCTTATTACAAAAATGGGTAAGCGCGGCTTAAAAATTGGCGTTATCGGCGCCGGAATAATGGGACAAAACCACCTGCGCATTCTCGCTTCTCTTCCCGGGGCGGCTTTAGTTGGTATCGCGGACCCAGACAGCGAAAAACTTAAAACTTTGGCGGCCCGATATGATGTCCCGGTTTTTCCAGATTATCAAAGATTGCTTCCCCTGGCTGACGCCTTAATCATCGCTTCTCCCACAGCCACTCATTATCAAATCGCGGTTGCCTGCCTTAATGCCGGCAAGCACTTGCTGATCGAAAAGCCGCCGGCGAAAACTTGTGTCGAAGCTCGACAGCTTATCCAATTAGCCGATGAGAAAAAATTGGCTGCCGCTGTCGGTTTTATCGAACGCTTCAACCCGGCTTATCAAGAATTGATAAAATTAATCCGTAAAGAAAAAATTATCGGCGTGCAGATCCAGCGCTTTAGTCCCTTTCCGGAACGTGTTTCCGACGTCAACGTTATCCAGGATATGATGATCCATGATCTCGATCTGTTGTTAAATCTTTTTCCAAACGAAACAATCGAAGAGATAAAAGCTGAAGGAAGGAAAATAAAAACAAAAGTTTGGGACAAGGTCAGCGCGACTTTCTATTACAAAACCGGTTTCATCGTCAAAGTTTCCGCCGATCGAACTGCGGCTGAAAAGACGAGAAAGATAATTATCACGACGGACAATGCTCTTATTGAGGCGGACCTGCTTAATAAGCGCGTTTTTCTGCGCGAGCTCGAGCATCCTCTGCCCAGCGTCCATCATACCAAGCAGAGCGACCAATTGACTGCGGAATTAACCGATTTTGTCAAAGCGGTCAAAACAAATTCCGCGCCAAGTGTTACAATAGCAGATGGGGCTAGAGCTATGGCGCTGGCCGAGGAGGTAGAAAAAGCATGCTCTTAACGATTATCGCGTTCTTTTTTGTTTTCACGATCATTACCCTGGCCCATGAATTCGGGCACCTAGTTTTTGCAAAAAGGAATGGCATCGCCGTCCCCGAATTTGGTCTCGGTTTTGGGCCAACGCTTTTTTCTTTCACAATAAACGAAACTGTCTACAAGCTCAACAGTCTGCCCATCCTGGGGTATGTTAAAATTGCCGGGATTGATCCGGAAGAAAAGACGGAAAAACCTGTCCCGGAAAATTTAAAGTTTTACAATAAATCCGCCTGGCAAAAATTTGTCCCCATTTTCGCCGGCGCTTTTATGAACCTGGTCCTCGGATTTATTGTCTACAGTTTTATTTTTATGGTCGCCGGCGTCCCGATCGGGCTCTCCAATGAAATTGGGGCGGTGAGCTCCGGCTCGGAGGCAAAGAGGATCGGCCTGCAGGCCGGAGACCGCATTCTGGCAATCAACAGCAAAGGTTATAAAGATGCCAATGAGGCGGTTAAATTTATCCATGATAATCCCGGCCGCCAATTAACACTGACTATTGAACGCCACGGGGTAAAAAAAGATTTTGCGGCTACACCGGCGTTAAATAAGAAGCTGAAAATCGGCTTGATCGGGTTTTCACTCAAAGCCAATCATCAAAAGGTCAATCCGCTAGCGGCACTGTATCATGGCGGGGCAGAAACATTGAAGTTGAGTTTAATGATCTTAGTTTTACTAGGGAAATTATTTACCGGCGGCATATCGCTGTTTGATTTAGCTGGCCCCGTCGGTATTGCCCAAGTCACTGGCCAATATGCCCAGCAAGGCTGGGTTTCCTTTTTGAACTTTATTGCTTTCTTTAGCATCAATGTCACCGTGATCAATCTCCTCCCTCTCCCCGCCCTCGACGGCGGTCGACTCTTTTTTATCATCATTGAAGCCATCCGCCGCAAACCGATTGATATTGAATTGGAAAACAAAATTCATAATGTGGGGATGATGCTTCTGCTGGGATTAATCGCGGTGTTGACAGTTAATGATTTACTAAGACTGCTTCGTCGTTAAATTTTTAGCGGCCTGAAGCGTATTTTTAAGCAACATGGCGATCGTCATAGGACCCACGCCGCCAGGGACAGGGGTAATGAACCCCGCTACTTCTTTGACCGATTCAAATTCTACGTCCCCAACCAATTTTTCCCCTATTCGATTTGTCCCTACATCAATCACAACTGCGCCTGGCTTAACCATCTCACCGCGAATAATTCCGGGACTTCCAACCGCCGCCACCAGGATATCCGCCCGACGGCAAACGTCAGCTAAATCTTTCGTCCGAGAATGACAGATGGTCACTGTAGCATGGCGCTGCAGCAGCAGCAAAGCCACCGGCTTACCGACAATATTGCTTCGGCCAACAACAACCGCCTCCGCCCCTTCATAGCTTATGCCTGTCGTAATAATCAACTCCATAATTCCGCTCGGAGTGCAAGGTGCCAATAATAGCTCTTCTCCGCGTAAAAGTTTCCCCATATTAAGGGGATGTAAGCCATCAACATCCTTATCAGGAGAAATCTCGTCGAGGGCAGAAATAGGATCTAGCCCTTTTGGCGCCGGCAACTGCAATAATATCCCATGGACCGACCGATCAGCATTTAATTGCCGAATTAATTGGTTTAACTGTAACTGCGAAGCTGTCGCTGGCAAACGATAGACCTCCCCGATCATCCCAACCTCTTGGCAGGCTTTTTCCTTGTTTCGGACATAAACTTGCGAAGCAGGATCTCCTCCAACCAGAACGACGCAAAGCTTGGGCGAAACCGCCCTCTCCCCCTTAAACTCTTTCACCGCTTGAGCGACCTCCCCACGAATACGTGCCGCAATCCCCTTCCCATCAATAACTTTTATCATAGTTATCCACACCCCTTATCCACAGCTCTTTAGTCAGAAAGAATTAAGCGACAAGCTATGTTTCTTTATTTCCCTACACAAAAACGATTAAAGATCTCATTTATAATCTCTTCTGAAACTTGCTCTCCGGAAATCTCTCCTAAAGCCCCTAACGCCTCTTTAATGTCAATAGCGACGATGTCTGGTTCATTTATCGTCGACAAAAATCGAATCGCGCTCTCAAGACTGGCCATGGCCCTATTCAGGCAAGCTTGATGTCTCGCATTTAATAAAATTTCATGCGGTCCTTCCAAGACAAACGCCTCCTTAGCTGCTGCAGATAAAGCTTTTTTAAGATCGTCTAGCCGCTCCCCTGTTCCAGCCGAGACAATTACGGTACGACATTTATCCACAGCCCCAACCAGAGAAGCGCAATTTGCTACTACTCCCAAATCCGCTTTATTCATCACCAGCAAACGCGGCTGTCTAGTTGCTTTCTCCCAAATTTGCATATCGACCAAATCAATAGGTTGGGAGGCATCAATAACAACTATGGCTAAATCTGCCGCGGCAAGCTCTTTCTCTGCCCGTGCCACCCCTAGTTCCTCCGCCCTGTCCTTCGCCTCTCCCAAACCAGCGGTATCAATAAAACGAAAGGGAAGCCCGTCTATTTCCATCATCTCTTCGATTGCGTCTCTAGTTGTGCCAGGAATTTCGGTAACAATCGCCCGTTCTTCTCCGAGTAAAGCATTTAATAAGCTGGACTTCCCAACGTTAGGTCGGCCAACGATCACTGTCGCCAGTCCGTGATGAAAAATTCGGTTAGCTGGAGCAGAGAGAGAAAAAGCTTTCAATTCTTTTAATATTAATGAAAGTTTTTTGGCCATAATATCAGCATTAAATGGAGGGAAGTCATCAGAAAAATCAATTTGCGCTTCTAGCTCGGCCTGCATGACAATTAATTTTTGGCGCGCAGATTTTATCTCTTTTGATAAACGACCCATTAACTGATTAACGGCATAGCCAGCGCCACGCGGAGTTATCGCCTTCACCAAATCAATTACCGCCTCTGCTTGAGAAAGATCGATTTTGTGATTGAGAAAAGCTCGCTTGGTAAATTCCCCCCGCTCCGCCAGCCTGGCGCCGGCATTAATTGTCATATTTAATACTTGACGTAAAACAACCATGCTGCCGTGACAATGAAATTCAATCACGTCTTCTCCGGTAAAAGTTTTTGGCGCCGCCATGAAACAGGCCATCCCTTCATCTATTTTAACCTGATTTAACGGATCGACAATCCAACCATGCGCTAAATGATGTGATTCTAATTTATAACCATTCGAAGTGATGAATAATTGGGAAAAAATCGAATGAGCAGATGGGCCACTAACGCGAATAATTCCCACCCCACCCTCTCCCAATGGGGTAGCAATGGCAGTAATTGTATCCTCCAGCGAATGTTTCACGTGAAACATTTTGCCCCCTCCGGCATTAGCTAAGTACGTGGAGCAACAACTAAACGGCGTTCATCTCCCTCGCCTTTACTATATGAAGAGACTTTAGGATCGTTTTGCAAAGCCAGATGAAGGATTCTTCTGTCTGCTGCCGGCATTGGCGGCAACACTTTTTCTTTTCCAATTTCGACCACTTCATCTGCAACATCTTTAGCTAATCTTTCTAACGCCTTATTCCTCTTCTCTTGATATCCATCAGCATTGAGACTTACGCGAACTCTTTCCCCTGATATTCGCCCAAGTATTGGGCAAAGGATCGTTTGCAAACTTTTAAGCGTCGAACCTTCCTTTCCGATAATCCGCCCCATGTCTTCGCCCTTGATATTTAAGTCCACGACCCCCTCTTTCAAAGCGACGTCTACCATCGTAACAAAGCCCATTTTATCAAGTATCTCCTGCAAAATCTGCCTTGCGTCTTCAGCTAAACCTTCAGATAAGGAAACTTCTACTTCAGCTTCTTCTCCTCCAATAACCCCTAGCATTCCCAGTTTGCCCTCGTTCAAGACCTTAATTTTGGCTTTTTCCTTCTCTCCACCCAAAACCTCTACCGCCGCCCTAACTGCGTCATCAACTGTTCGGCCTTTCATTTGAACCTTTTTCATGCGCAATTCCCTCCTTAATCATCCTCGCCGGAATCACAACTTTTATCACTAATTACCTTATCGCCTCGGGTTAATTCGTGTTTCCAAAATTCGTGATTGCCTATGTTTCACGTGAAACATAAGGGACATCAATGATCTTATTTTGATTTTGCTTTCCGCTTTTTTTAGGTTTCGCCATGATATAATACTGCTGTACTGCCGCCATAATATTAGAAATCAGCCAGTAAATCTGGACCCCAGCGGGGAAAGACCAGCAAATAAAGGTTAAAAGTACCGGCATCATCATATTCATCATCTGCGCCTGCTGACCAACCGAAGGCATCGTTTTCTGCATAAAAAACGTTGTTATTCCGATTAAAATCGCTAAAATAGAGACCGCCCCAAATGGAGTATTTACCATATCCGGCTTGGCCAAACTCCCCGTCTGCCGCCAGGCCGATAAAATTTTTATCGTTTCTTCTGTTGAAAACATTTTATCTTTCGCTGACAATGTTTCCCGCACCTTTTTGACATCAGACAAGAGATTCTCATTGGCCCCCGCTAACACATCTTTCAATAAAATTGTATTATCCTTCTGCTTAAACTCACGCACTGCATTCCAGACAAAATATGTCCCCTTCCCTTCTTTACTCTTTACTTCATCCTTAATTAAAATTTTCTGCTCCACTAATTGTTTAGTCAGTCTTTCTGATTTAAATGTTTTTGCCTCAATTCTACCCGTAATCCAAAGAAATCCCGTATTATTATCAGGGCTGGAAACAATGGTCATAAACGCTATTCCTTGGCAGGCCCAAAACAACGCCAAAAAGAATGGAATTTTCAAAATCATCGGCAAACACCCGCCCAAAGGATTGATCCCTTCAGAGCGATAGAGGCTCATTGTCTCTTTTTGCAGTTCTTGTGGTTTATCCTTAAATTTCTTCTGCAATTCTGCCAAGCGCGGCTGCATCCTCTGCATTGCCACCATTGACTGAATTGAAGAGAGTGTCAAAGGATATAAAGCTAAATTTACCGCAATTGTCAACCAGATAATTCCCCAGCCATACCCACCAAAATAGGCAAAAAATCGTAAAGCATCGAGCATTATGTCTGACAAAAATTGCATTATTTACTCCCTTTCAAATGTTTCACGTGAAACATTTGATAAAACTGTATTTTTTCTTATTAAAACGCTAAATATATCTAATTTTTCCGGTACAGGGTCATAACCGCCAGGGAAGAACTGATTACAGCATAATAGCCGTTTTAATGTTAAAAAAATTCCTTTAATAAGCCCAAAACGAGCTAAGGCCCCATCAGCATATTCGGAACAAGAAGGATAATAACGACAACAAGACGGGAGAATGTTAGTTTTTTTGTATAATACTAGTAAATATCTAAATATCTTTGTCATTAGTCGTTTTTATCCCCTTTATCAAGGCCTCTTCTAAATATCTGCTAAGGACCTTTGGCTTACGATCTGCGGCCAAGGATTTCGGGAACAGCACAATATCATAATTTTTTACGTTCTTATCGTAAATTTTTAAAAATGCCGCCTTAAATAACCGACGTAATCTATTACGGACGACCGCAATTCCAATTTTTCGGCTGGTTACAACAGCCATTCGGGAGTAGGAGAGACCATTCGGACGCGCACTAAAAGAGAAGAGGGGTGTGTGAATTCGGTGAACTTTTGTGCTAATTATCTCCTTAATCTCACGATCACTGGTCAAGCGTAAACGCTTAGGGAGCAAGTCGATGTCGTCCTTTATCGCGCCGGCTCTTTAAGACTCGGCGGCTCCCTTTTGTTTTATTCCGTCGACGGAAACCATGCTTTTTTTTGCGCCGGCGACTGTGCGGCTGGAAAGTTCTTTTTACCATTTCTCAAATTCCTCTTGAAATAAATTATAAACTACCGTCGTAATTATGTCAACAAGAAAATTAGTAAGTATTCAGCGTTATTGAAACCTGCTCCTATGAACATCGGAGCGGTTCCAATAACACAAACCTCGATTTCTGCGAGGAACCGACCTGCCTGCCGGCAGGCAGGGAATTTATTCTTAAGTTCCGAGCATGTTTTTCTGAAAAACTGAATACTTGCGAAAATCACCGAAAATTAACTTGCTTTACTGCAAAGCGCTTGTTATAATATCCACACTTAAGACCAATTGTGGATATCTTGTGTATAAGTCGATTTTCCGTCGCTATTTTTGCGCAAAAAATTTGTTGGGAGCGAGGGGAGCCGTTTTCTCCTGTGGATAACTAAACATGGATGTTAATGAAATCTGGAATAAAATTATTCCTAATTTGGAGAAGAGTTTAAATCGGCCTTTTTTTGAGGCGCTTATATCTTCAACAAAGCCGCTGGCTATTAACCAAGGGATATTCCAGGTGGCGGTGCCAGGCGAAGTAATAAAAAAATGGCTTTCCAAACATTGCGTTACTTTATTAGAACAGGAAATAATCAGTCTTGCCCCGGAAGTTACCAAGGTTGTTTTTGTTGTTGGCAGCAATGAATTATTTACTACTCCCATCTTGGAAACAGAAACCGATAATATTCAGCGAAAACCAACTAAAAATAATGTCCCGAGTTCTCCATACTTAAATCAACGCTACACCTTTGAAACTTTTGTCGTTGGCCATGGGAATAGATTTGCCCATGCCGCGTCATTAGCAGTCGCTGAAGCGCCGGCCAAAGCTTATAATCCACTCTTTCTTTACGGCGGGGTGGGGCTGGGGAAGACTCATCTTATGCAGGCAATTGGCCATCATCTGGCCGCCCGCAATCCCAGGGCAAAAATTATCTATATTTCTTCAGAAACTTTCACTAATGAATTAATTAATTCCATTCGTTTCGATTCCGCGCTGCAATTCCGCAATAAATATCGCAACATCGATCTCCTGATGATCGACGATATCCAATTTATTGCCGGCAAAGAGCGGACACAAGAGGAATTTTTCCACACTTTTAACGCTTTACATGGAGCAGGAAAACAAATTGTTGTTAGTTCTGACCGGCCGCCAAAAGAGATTCCCACCCTGGAAGAGCGGCTCCGTTCTCGTTTTGAATGGGGGTTAACAGCTGATATTCAGGCGCCGGATTTTGAGACTCGCATCGCTATATTGCGAAGAAAAGCGGAAATTAGCGAGATTAATATTTCGGATGAAATTTGCTCCTATATCGCCGGCCGTGTCATTTCCAATATTCGCGAACTGGAAGGCGTCTTGATCCGAGTTGTGGCTTTTGCCTCGTTGTATTCAAGAGAATACACGCCAGCCTTGGTCGATGAGGCGCTAAAAGATGTCTTAGGGCAGGCCGGGGAAGGGGAGAAAAAAATTTCGATCGACTCAATTAAACGCGCCGCCGCGGAATATTTTAATATTCGAACCGACGACTTGTCGGCAAAAATCAGGACAAAGGAGATTGCCAACGCTCGCCAAATAGCGATGTACCTGGCCAGAAAACTTTCCGGCAGTTCGCTGCCTAAAATAGGCGAAAGCTTTGGCGGCCGCGACCATACAACTGTCATGCACGCTTGCGAGAAAATTAAAGCTTCTTTAAAATCTGACATCACGATTCAAGAAGCCTTAAGAAAGATTACTTCACAAGTTAATACTGATTAATAATTGTACACAGATGATTGTGGATTGCGCTTATATGGAGCGCCTATCCACAAGCTCTCTCTCCCTTTGTGGAAAACTAAAAGTTAAATTTTATTGATCTAATATTATAAATATTCTTTGTACACATTTACACAGCTACTATTAATACTATTTATAATATATTATAATATTAGGGAAGGGGATAACTGGGTAAATGATGTCAATTAAACAATTAACAATGACGTCAATTAACAACATGGCCTTTTCGGTTAAGTAAATGTTATTTTTAATTTTATTAAAAGCATGATATTAAAAGAAAACACCTTGTTGTTAATTGAGTAATTATTAATTTGTAGTTATTAAGGAGGCTGGAATGGAATTTACCTGTGAAAAAAAAGATTTACAAAGGGGCGTTTCCGCGGTTGAAAAAATCGTAACGACACGCAGTACTCTGCCGATTGCCGGCTATGTGCTTTTTCAGGCGGATAAAAATGGTTTAAGATTTTCAGCGAATAATCTTGACCTTGGCGTTGATCTAGGGATTGCCGCAAAAATTATCAAAGAGGGTTCTGTCTTAATTCCAGCAAAAACATTGAGCGGCATTGTTTCCCGCCTGCCGGAAACAAAAATTGCTTTCAAACTGACCGAAAAAGGGACAATGATGATCTCCTTTGGCCAATCAAATTTTAATGTTAATACGCTTCCTGCTGACGAGTTTCCCTCGCTCTCCCAGGTCAAGGATGGTAAAAAATTAACACTGGCAACAGCTGTCTTAGCTTCAATGATCAAACAAACGATTTTTTCCGTGGCGACCAGCGAAGAAAAACATATCTTAACAGGCGTGCTGCTTGATTTAGGTAAAGGGATTATCGGCGATGAATCTAATATCCGTTTGGTCTCTACTGATGGATTCCGCCTGGCTCGGCGCGGCGAAAAAACAAGGATAAAAGAAGAAGTGAAAGGGAAAGTTATTATTCCAGCAAAAGCCTTACAAGAATTATTCCGTTTAATTGAATTAGAAAGCGATGCTGGAGAATTAACCATCAATTTTTCCGCAGAGCAAATTGCTTTTCAATTCAATGATGTAAATCTAGTTTCCCGTATTATCCAGGGGCAATTTCCCGATTTTCGTCAAGTCATGCCTAAAAAGAGCTCTTGCCGCTTAATAATCAATCGAAAATCATTTTTAGAAGCAGCTGATCGCGCTGGGGTAATCGCCGCTGGATCAGCCAATATTGTTCGCTTTGAAATTAAAAATGATAAGCTCCATCTTTTTGCCAGCACACCAGATGTCGGAACCGTGGATGAAGTTGTCGAAGTAAGAGTTAAAGGCGAAGCGAAAAACCAAATCGCTTTCAATATCCGCTTGATTGTTGACGCGTTAAAAATTATTGAAACAGATGATGTTGTGTTAGAATTAAGTGAAAATCTGGGTCCCGGGGTTATTAAGGAAGGAATCGGAGATAATTATATTTATATTGTTATGCCAATTAAGACCCAAGAGGGGGGTTGATGGCAAAACGGCTGGCGGAAATTCTCGGCGGGTTAGCCAGCGGGACAGGAGAGACAATAAAAATTTGCGGCTTGCTGGCTCTGTGGACTAAAGTAGTTGATGAGCGCGTCAGCAGCCGCACCGAACCGATCAAGATTAAAGAGCGAACGCTTTATGTTTCCACTGCTTCACCGACCTGGGCGCAGGAATTAACTTTTCTCAAGAAAAAACTTATCGGAAAATTTAATCAATTAGCGGGAGAAGACGTTATTTGCGATATCAAGTTTAAATCAGGGGGCTACCATGGGTAAAGGCGCTGTTAACGCTGTCGACGCTTCATATGACGCGTCGAAAATAAAAATATTAGGCGGAATTGAAGCGGTTCGTAAACGGCCCGCGATGTACATTGGCTCAACGGCCAAAGCCGGCTTGCACCATTTAATTTACGAGGTTGTCGATAATAGTATTGATGAAGCGCTAGCGGGTCATTGCGACAATATCCAGATCTTTATTCATAAAGGCGAGACCATAACTGTTGAAGATAATGGCCGCGGCATCCCGTTTGATATTCATAAAGAAACTAAACGGCCAGCGGCGGAAGTCGTTCTAACAACTTTACATGCCGGCGGCAAATTTGGCGATTCCGCCTACAAAGTTTCCGGCGGGCTGCACGGGGTCGGTGTTTCTTGCGTTAATGCGCTGTCCGAATGGATGGAAGCGGAAATCTACCGCGGGGGCGAAAAATATGAACAGACATTTAAACGCGGAGTCCCCGGCAAAGAAAAAATAACCGCAATAAAAGATAAAGAAAAAAGCGGGACCATTATTCGCTTCAAGCCTGATCCGGAAATTTTTACCGAAACTATTTTTGAGAAAAAGACAGTGGCCCATCGCTTGCGGGAACTGGCGTATCTTAATAAAGGGGTCAAGATCACTTTTACCGATGAGCGGGAAAAAGACAAAGAGAGCCAAACGGAAGTTTATCAGTTTGAGGGCGGAATAGTTCAATATGTTGAACATCTAAACGATAAAAAAGAATCTTTATACCAGCCGCCGATCGCTTTTTCAGTTCAAAAAGACAAGGTTTTTATCGACATTGCCATGCAGCACTGCAAAGATTATTATGACGAGAATATATTTTCTTTTGTTAACTGTATTAAGACCAAAGAAGGCGGCACCCACGAAGTCGGCTTTAAATCAGCGCTAACCAAAGCCATTAATAGCTATGCGAAAAAGAATAATATTTCTAAAGAGGAAGAAGCGCTTTCCGGCGATGATGTCCGAGAGGGATTAACGGCAATCGTCAGTTTAAAAATTCCTGACCCGCAATTCGAAGGACAGACGAAAACTAAGTTGGGTAATAGTGAGATTAAGGGCTTGGTGGATTCTGTTGTTAACGATTACTTAAGCGCGTATCTCGATAAAAATCCGGCCGTGGGGCGAGCCATTGTGGAACGGGCTTTAATCGCTTACCGTGTCCGTGCCGCCGCCCGTAAAGCGCAGGATTTAGAACGGAAGAAATCAGCGCTTGATACTGCCTTGCTTCCAGGCAAACTAGCCGATTGTACGGAAAGCAATGCGGAAAAAACTGAATTGTTTTTGGTGGAAGGCGATTCCGCCGGGGGATGCTGGTCGGGAGATACAAAGGTGGCTTTGGCCGATGGAAGAGAAATTTCTTTTAAAAAATTAGTAGAGGAAAACGAACAAGGGAAAGATAATTTTTGTTATACCATGTGTGAAAATGGACATATTGGAATCGCCCCAATATTGAATCCAAGAATAACCAAGAAAAACGCGAAAGTTATCAAAGTTGTTTTAGACACGGGAGAGGAATTAATCTGCACACCAGATCACCCGTTTAAATTGGTTAACGGCGAATATTTAGCCGCAGCCAAGCTTGAGCCACATCACAGCTTAGCGCCTTTATATAAAAAGTTTTCTAAAAAAGAAGGTCGAGCTACTTTAGACGGGTATGAGATGGTCTTCGACCCTAAAGAGAAGAAATGGATATACACGCATGTTTTGGCAGATATGTATAATCTTTGGAATGGCAGATATTCAGTTGTGGAAGGGAATAAACATCGACACCATGTTGATTTCAATAAATTAAATAATAATCCTACAAATATAATGAGACTTTCTTATGAAGAGCACATGAAGCTTCATTATGAGAACCTAGAACACCCCCTTCATCGGCCCGACGTGAAAAGAAAATCCATTGAAGCTAAACGGTCCCTTGAATTTAGAGAAAAGGCGAGCCAAAAAAACCTTGAAAAAAGAGAGCTATTTAGTAGAAACGCGAAGAAACAATGGACAGAACCTAGCTACAAAGAGTTTATGGTTAAAAAGTATTTGGAATTTTATAAAAAGAATGAAGAATACAGGGCGCAAAATTTAAAACGATTGAACGATGAGCAGAAGAAACATTGGAGCCAGAAAGAAAATCGATTGGAGCAGTCAGAGAGGACAAGAAAATATTTTAAACAACATCCAGAAAGGAAAACCTGGTTGTCTTCTAATGAAGCAAAAAAACAATGGGATAATATTCCATTATTAAAATGGCGCAGACAAAAAACAGCAGAACAATGGACAGCGGCATTTCGAGAAAAACGCAAGCAGGCATATCAACAAACATATCTTAATAATAATTTATATTTTTTAAAACAAATTATGGAGCAGCGGGGAGAGGCGTTCTTTTATGATTGGGAAAGAAAAAACCTCCAGCCCAAAGACCATAATTTGTTAAGCTTGGCCGAATTAAAAAAACGATTTTTTGCTGATAGTGAAGAAAGGCTTTTGGAGGCGGCGGTAAACTATAACCATAAAATTGTTAAAATAGAACGTCTCGAAGAAAAAATCGATGTTTATGATATTGAGGTGCCTAATACCCACAATTTTGCGCTGGCTGTCGGAATTTTCGTCCACAATAGCGCCAAACAAGGTCGCGATCGAAGATTCCAGGCGATCCTCCCGCTGCGCGGAAAAATTCTTAACGTTGAGAAGGCGCGCATCGATAAGATTTTGACGTCGAATGAAATTCGCATTATGATTACGGCGATTGGGGCCGGGGTCATTTCCGGACTGGGCGGCAGCGGCGATAAAGAGGACGTGCCGATTGAAGAGGTCTTTAAAAAATTGAATTATCATAAGATTATCATCATGACTGATGCCGATGTTGACGGCGCCCATATCCGTACGTTGCTGTTAACTTTCTTTTTCCGGTATGCCAGAAAGCTAGTCGATCATGGCAAGCTCTATATCGCCCAGCCGCCGCTATATTTAATAAAAAAAGGTAAAATGCAGGAATATGTTTATAGCGATAACGAACTGGAGAAAGTTATGAAAAAACTGGGCGGACGCGAAGGGGCGCACATTCAGCGCTATAAAGGTTTAGGAGAAATGAACGCAGAACAGCTGTGGGATACAACCATGAATCCCGAAACGCGAACTTTATTGCAGGTTACATTGGAAGACGGGGAAGAAGCCGACGAAATTTTTAAAATTTTAATGGGGACAGAAGTCGAGCCGCGCCGTCAGTTTATTCAGGAAAACGCGAAATTAGTTAAACGCTTAGATGTTTAGTTTGAACACGAAAGGATAGGACCATGGCGGAAGAAGAAAAAGAGAGTAAAAAAGGCCGCGGGAAGAGCTTGCCCAAGCAGGATGAAGCGCGGGTAAAGCCGGCCATTCTTGAAGACGAGATGAAGACCTCGTACATCGATTATTCGATGAGCGTTATTGTCGGTCGCGCGCTCCCCGATGTTCGCGACGGCTTAAAGCCTGTTCATCGCCGCATCCTTTATGCCATGGACGAGCTTGGGCTGCAACCCGGCAAGCCTTATAAGAAATCTGCTCGTATCGTCGGTGAAGTTTTAGGTAAATACCATCCGCACGGAGATTCTGCCGTTTACGAATCAATGGTTCGTATGGCGCAGGAATTTTCTCTCCGTTATCCTTTAGTTGACGGGCAAGGCAACTTTGGCAGCGTTGACGGCGACTCTGCTGCTGCTATGCGTTACACCGAGGTTCGTCTTCACAAGCATGCAGTTGAGATGCTGGCCGACATCGAAAAAGATACGGTTGATTTTGGCCCTAACTTTGATGAATCACTCCAGGAACCTTTAATTCTCCCGGCCCGGTTACCCAATCTTTTAATCAATGGCTCTTCCGGCATCGCGGTCGGTATGGCGACCAACATTCCTCCTCACAATTTAGAGGAAGTGGTGGCGGCAACCGAAGCTTTGATTGATAATCCAGAAATCACAATTCCCGAACTAACAAAAATCATTAAAGCGCCGGATTTTCCGACCGGGGCATTCATTTGCGGCAAAGCGGGAATTAAGTCAGCTTACGAGACAGGGAGGGGTGTTATCACTTTACGGGCCAAAACGACCGTAGAGGAGGTCCGGGGGGGTAAGCAGGCGATTATAGTGAAGGAGCTCCCGTATCAGGTTAATAAAGCGACGTTAGTTGAGAATATTGCCGAACAAGTCAAAGATAAAAAAATTAAAGGGATTTCTGACCTGCGAGATGAATCTGATCGCGATGGGATGCGCATTTACATCGAAATCCGTAAAGACTCCAATCCAGAAATTGTTTTAAACCAGCTTTTCAAACGGACCGAGATGCAGACAACTTTTGGCATCAACATGGTGGCCCTGGTTGATGGCACGCCGTTATTATTAAACATCAAGCAGTTCTTGGTTGAATACGTAAAGCATCGCGAAAATGTTGTTACTCGCCGGGCGAAGTTCGATTTACGTAAAGCCGAAGATCAAGCGCATATTTTAGAAGGCTTGCTCATTGCCCTGCAGGACATTGATGGCGTTGTCCAATTAATTAAAAAATCAAAGTCAGTCGATGAAGCCCGCACCGGTTTGATGAAGAAATACAAATTATCTGAAATCCAGGCGCAAGCGATCCTCGATATGCGCCTGCAAAAGCTGACCCAATTAGAGACAACAAAGCTGGAAGAGGAATATAAGGCGCTCAAGAAACTGATTGCGGAATTAAAAGATCTCTTGTCCAGCCGCAAGAAAATTTTGAACGTAATTAAAACCGAATTGGAAGAGATCAAAGAAAAATATAAAGGCGGCCGAAAGACAAAACTAGCTAGCGAGGCTGAAGAGATCGAAGAAGAATCTTTAATTGAAGAAGCTGAAGTGGCAGTTTTAATTACCCGCGATGGCTACGTTAAACGCCTGCCGATTTCGGCTTTCCGCTCGCAAAAACGGGGAGGGCGCGGGGTTGCGGGAATGGCGACGCGCGACGAAGATGGAATTGATAAAATCTTCACTGCCTCAACCTTGGCCTCTCTCTTGTTTTTTACGAATAAGGGGCGGGTCTATAAAGTTAAAACGTACGAATTGCCGGAAACTTCGCGGGCGGGTAAGGGGCAGTCGATTGCCAACTTTCTCGAGTTAGCGATGGGCGAAGTTGTTACGGCGGCAATCCCAGTAAAAGAATTTGATAAAAACTGTTTCCTGGCGATGGCAACAAAACAGGGCTTGATCAAAAAGGTTTCTTTAGAGGAATTTGCCAACATCCGCCGTTCCGGCATCATTGCAATAAAGTTAAAAGGCGACGATGAACTGCGCTGGATTAGGATGACCAATTCTAAGCAAGAAATTGTGATGGGGACGGCCAAGGGTTTGCTAATTCGCTATCATGAGAAAAACGTTCGCCCGATGGGGCGCACTGCCGCCGGCGTTCGCGGCATTCGTTTAGCCAAAGAGGACCATCTGATCTCGATGGAGATTGTGGACGACAAAGCGGATCTGCTGGCTGTTTCGGCTGATGGGTATGGCAAGCGGATGAAGCTTGAAGAATTTGGCGCGCAAAGCCGCGGGGGCAAAGGGCACATCGCTATTAAATTACGCGACAACGACGAAGTCGCTAAGATGATGTTCATTCAAAACGACGATGAAATTCTCTTTGTTACTGGCAAGGGGACGATGATGAGACAGGAGGCTAAAGGGATTTCGACCCAAGGGCGCTACGCAAAAGGCGTTCGCTTAGTTCGCCTTGATCCAAGCGATTACATCGTCGATCTCGCCCGAGTGATTAAAGAAGAAGAAGTCGCCGAAGTGGTTGAAGAGGCTCTCGAAGCGGAAGCCGAGAAAGCGGAGAAGGCGAAGGAATAGGGGCTAGTTACTAGGTGCTAGGGACTAGGGCAGAGTAAAAAGGATCGGACCGAGGGTTGGGAACTTTCAAAATTGCGAGCCTGCCTACCGGAGCAGTGGGAGAGCGCGAATGTCTTTAGGCTAAACAGGCAGTTAGTTCCTTGGCTGTGACGGCCTTAATGTCAAAGCCGAGGGATAGGGCCTCTTTCTTCTCTTTTCCGCGCGAATTAAGATGAACAACATATTTTTCAACTTTATAACGAGAGATGGCATTTGACAATTTGGTCAAGGCGGTCCCCATATTCGGCCTGACCGTTCGAGTGGCTTTAGCTTCAATGACCAAGAGCTTTCCGCTCCCTTTAGGGACAATAAAATCGACTTCCAGTCCTTGTTGATCGCGAAAATAATAAATTTCCCTTCTTTTCCCGGTGTTGATCTGATGTTTAGCTATTTCAGAGGCAACAAAGCCTTCAAAAATCTGTCCCAGGAAAGGGGACTTCAAAAGCGCCGCTTCTGTTTCGATCCCTAATAGATAAGAAACCAATCCGGAATCAGCAAAGTAAATTTTGGGAGATTTTATAAGGCGCTTGCCAAAATTCTCAAAAAACGGTGGCGTTATAATTATTTGTCCAGTTGTTTCTAGAATGCTTAGCCATTCTGATAAGGTTGGCACAGAAACGCCCAACGGCGCGGCAATGTCGGTTTTATTTAAGATCATTCCGGTTCGGGCGGCCAACAATGAAAGAAACCGACGAAAAGTAGAAAGATCCTTGATCGCGCTGATGGCACGGATATCACGCTCAAGATAGGTTTGGATGTAGGAACTAAACCAGAGGGTGGCAGTTTTAGGCTGGGCCAGGACTTCGGGAAATCCCCCGTGGACGATAGAAACTTTTTTCGTTTCGTTAGCGGAAAAAGATAATAAATGCAACACCGCCACTCTTCCCGCCATCGATTCGCTAATCCCCTCCATGAGCGGCGCCTCCTGCGAACCGGTAAAGTACCATTGCCCAAATAGATGAGGCCTTTCATCTATTAGTGTCCGCAGATAATTAAATAATTCAGGAACATTTTGAATCTCGTCTAAGATAACTGGCGGGGACAGCCCTTCAATAAATAGACGAGGATCGGCCCTTACTCTAGAGATGACATCTGGATCTTCAAGCAGGACATACGAGGCCGCGGGGAAAAGTTTTTTTAACAGGGTTGTTTTGCCCACTCGACGTGGCCCAGTAAGCAATATAGCCGGAAAAGCTTTTGACGCCCGCAAGACCTCTTTTTCCAGGGAACGATCGATATACCTCATATTGAGAATTATAAACCATCACTTTAGAAAACTCAAGGTGAGTTTAGGGATTAAAAGAGGAAAAGGTCAAGGCGCAGGGAAAAAGTCACAAGCGATGTTAAAAACTTTCTTGAACGGCCAGGAGCCATGGATGTCTTATCTCAAGAAAAGATTTTATCGCTTATCTGATGCGAAGGCACAGAGCCATCGCAAAAATCAATCTGCTTCCCGCTGCTCCTGGTGAAATTCCTCGGTAAATCTGGCGGCTTCTTCCTGGGTATAATTTAAAGGGTCATCGTTAAATCGAGTGGGTAAAAATGGCTGTTGAATGAGAGGAAACCATTGTTAAAACGGGAAAAAATAGGGTTTAAAACGATAAAAAAACGTAGCATGATTGCTTCATGGCAAAAAAACGAAGTTTGCTGGATGA